>QKFE01000294.1 GCA_003252225.1 Kiritimatiellales bacterium
AATGCCTCGTATGCGGTTTCTGTTCGTCAGGCCAGTGCTTTGCCTGCATCTTCCTCCCCACGCAACCTCGCGATTACGCAGTTGATGTTCAGCTAACGCCTCCCCCTGTCGGGCGCGTAAGGGACTTTCACCCTCAAGTGGATGTGCCCTGCCGGGCGCACCAATAAAAAAGCCCTGGAATCGCATTCAGGGCTTCGGCTTATGGACGGAAGAAAGTTTTATGTCAGTGTTTCGCCGCGGCTCATAACGACTTTTCCGGTACGAACCAGTTCGATAACGTTGAATTTCGAAATCATCTCTTCGAGCGCATCGATTTTATCCGGATTCCCGACCACCTGCAAAATCATCGAATCCGGAGTCAGATCGACGGTTTTACAGCCGTAATGCTCGGCAATCTGAAGTGCTTCGGAACGACCTTCGCTATCCACCGCAATTTTAATCAGCCCCATCTCTTTAACGACGGACTGGTCGTACGTGTGGTCGATACATTGCAGAACATCAATCAGTTTGGAGAGCTGTTTGATAATCTGCTCCAACCCCGACGGATCGCCGCTGCAACTGATGGTCATCCGCGAAAACTGGCCGTCGATCGCCGGCGAAACCACGAGCGATTCGATATTGAAACCGCGGCGCGCGAAGACCTGCGCAATACGGGCCAACGCCCCCGGTTTGTTGGAAACATAAACGCTTATTGTGTGCATATCTTTATTTGAAGTCAGCATGGTTAAATCTCCTCGATTAGGTGGAACCCGTCGGTTTGTCGAGTTTCGTATTCGGCGGTTCAATCAGCATACTTTCCAGCGCCGCGCCGGCCGGAACCATCGGGAACACGTTATCGGTTTTTTCCACTTCGCAGTTAATCAGACACGGGCCGTCATTGTATTCGAGCGCATTCTGCAGCACCCGTTTGACATCGCCGGGACGGCGCAGGTTGAACCCCCGAATACCGAACGATTCAGCCAATTTAACGAAGTCCGGATTTCCTTCAAGATCCACCCCGCTTTTGCGGTCGTCGTAAAACAGTTCCTGCCACTGGCGAACCATCCCGAGATAGTGGTTATTCAAAACAACGATTTTGATCGGCAGCTTATGTAGCGCCGCCGTTGCAAGTTCAAAGAAGGTCATCTGAAATCCGCCGTCGCCGACGAAACAGATATGGGTTGCTTCCGGCCGCCCGAAAGCCGCGCCGATGCAGTACGGCAGGCCGACGCCCATTGTGCCCGCCCCGCCGGAACTGAGCCAGTTGCAGCGGTTGTCGCTTTTATAAAACTGAGCCGCCCACATCTGATGCTGCCCGACGTCCGTCGCAACAACCGCCTTTCCGTCGGTCAGTTTATAAAACTCGTCGATGATATGCTGCATTTTCAGGCTGCCCAGCCGCTTGAATTTGAGCGGATATTTCACCTTGTATCCATCCAGCTGTCTGCACCAGGCGGTTGTTTCCAAAACCGGAACATGTTTAATCAATTCACTCAGCGCGGTTTTCGCATCGGCCACACAAGTAATCTGCGGCCGGATCATTTTACCGATCTCGGCATCATCAATATCGATATGAATCACCGTTGCGTCTTTGCAGAATTTATCCGGCTTGCCGAGAATACGGTCATCAAAACGCGACCCGACATTCAGCAGCAAATCGCATTCGCAAACCGCCTTATTGGCATACGCCGTTCCGTGCATACCCAGCATACCCAGCGAAAGCGGGTGAGTTTCCGGGAAAACGCCTTTACCCAGTAAAGTGGTCGTAACCGGAATCTGCGCCTTTTCCGCCAGCGAACGGAGCACTGCTTCCGCCCCGGAAATCATCGCGCCGTGCCCCGCCAGAATCAGCGGGCGCTGGGATTTGGCCAGTGCTTCGGCAATCGCAAGAATCGTGTCGTTATCGACTTTGTTTTTGATTTTATATCCCGGCAGATCCATTTCAGCGTGGAGATCCGCCGTGCACTTGCCGGCACTGACATCCTTCGGAATATCAATCAGAACCGGGCCCGGACGGCCGGTCGTCGAAATATGGAACGCTTCGCGGACAATGCGCGGAATATCGTTCGGTTCCTTCACCAGATAAGAGTGTTTAACCACCGGCATCGTAATCCCGAAAATATCCGCTTCCTGAAATGCGTCTTTGCCCAGCATCCACGAAACCGACTGGCCGGAAATGACAATCATCGGAACTGAATCCATGTGCGCCGTCATAATTCCGGTCAATGTATTGGTGGCCCCGGGGCCGCTGGTAACCAAAACCACCGCCGGCTTTCCGGTTGCCCGGGCATAGCCGTCGGCCATGTGCGAAGCTCCCTGCTCGTGCCGGGCGAGAACGAACTTTATTTTGGTATTCGTTGTAATCAGCGCGTCGAAAATCGGAATGGCTGCTCCGCCGGAGTAACCGAATATATATTCAACGCCCTCATTTTCTAAACACTTGATGAGCGCCTGCCCACCTTCTATCGGATTATTTGCCATATTTCTTCCTCCAAAACTAAACGGAGCTTAATACAGACCAATTTTATGTCAACAATTAAGGCCCCTATTTAAAACATCTAAATAACAGGCTCGTTTTCCGTACAGAAAAAAGCTAATCCACCCTATACTGTGCAAAATTAAAACCTGAATGCTGAAATAAACCCGAACAAAGGGGCCGCATCATACTCTTCAGATCTGATTTCATGGCCACCGGCATTTTCAACCTCAATTTTACCATAAAAATTATAACCGAAAATGGCCCCGACAAATCCGCCCGGGTAAAAAACATAATTTACCCCCAGAATAAGCGGCACACTTTCATCTTCCCCCACCCCGTCCGGAGCATATCCATCCGAATTCAGAAGAAACCGTTTTCGCTCGTACCGCCCGGTAACTCCAAGCTGCCATTTTTTGGTGATTTCATAATTCAGCGACAAGCCCGGCCCCGCCGTTGCGGCCAGTCCGCCGCCTGTATTCAGACTCAACCGATCCGTTATCGCCCAATCAATCAGCAGAATCGGAAGATAAAGCGTGTCGTCCCGGATCTGTTCAAGTACCGCAATTCCGGGCCCCACACTCAACGAATCGCTGAATTTATAGGTGAATCCGCCGAACCCCGAAGCCGTCAGCGCATCATCCATATCCACCCCGGGTTCGCCATACGACCGGATCGACGGCGCAATAAACACCGTCCATTTTTCATCCAGCGCCCACTGAGCAAATAGTCCCGCCCGGTAATTATCGACATTATTCCAAGGCTCAACCGCAACCCCCTCAAACCGGTAATCGTCCTGCCCGAAACCGCCCGAAACCGAAATGAACCGGTTCGTGCTCCACATGCGGGCCAGCCCGCCTTCAATAAAATAGCGGTTTACCGAAAACGATCCGCCGCCATTTACGTCTGCCGGCGAATAATACACTGAACCGCCGCGAACAAGCGGGCTCCAGCTCGGAAACGTAAACTCCGGCGCTTCATTGGTTTGCGCCAAACCCGCGACCGCGACAAACAGAACTCCAAAAATTACTTTTAACTTCATCCGACTCTTCCTTATTTATGAGCCGCAAAGTTTAACCCGTTTACCCGTGAAAAAACACCCGTTCTTTTTTAAGGTTTCGTTATGAGCAACAGAACCTGCATTGAAGCCCTCGAAAGCGTACGAAACGGCGACTGGGATTTTGCCCATCGACTTGTGCAGGAAATGAATACCCCCGAAGCCGCGTGGATACACGCCTATCTTCACCGGGTGGAAGGCGACCTCGCCAACGCCGCGTACTGGTACCGGATCGCCGGACGCCCCGAACACAGCGGCCCGCTCGACGAGGAGTGGCAGGAACTGCACGACACCCTCTGCTAGAAAAAATACCGACCGAAGCGTAACTGCGCTACCAGCCAATTCACATCCGTACCCGTTCGCCGAGCAGAAGAATGTCTTTTAATTGCGCCTCGTTTTTTGCGGTGGACCAGCGTTTTTCAAATTCCGGGTGCTGGACGATATGCGCGATTGCCGCCAATGCTTTTAAGTGCAGATTCCGCATATCGCGCGACCCCGCAATGACAAAGAAGGCTTTGACGAAAAGATCGCCTTCAAATGAAATCCCTTCGCGGCTGCGCACGAGCATGATTTTGAACAGCTTTTCGCCATCGACAATAATATGGGGAATAGCGGTAAACGGCGTCAGCACACAACTGCCCTGCTCTTCGCGCT
>QKFE01000212.1 GCA_003252225.1 Kiritimatiellales bacterium
GGTTCGAGTTTTATTTTCCGGGCAATTTAAAACAGACCCCAATTTAAAATGCACCCTATTTTTGAATGCACCCAATTTTAAAATGCACCCCAATTCCAGATTCGCTGTGCAGGCAGTCCGGGCAACGTTCGGGATTTCAAAAATGCACTCAATTTATTTGCACCCATTTTATAAATCACCCCGAGTTTTTTCCTCGAACAGTTGCATATATGGAATCCATGCTGGCGGTCTATGGGTTGCTTAAAATTCCACATATGCGGATATTATTGTTAAAAAGTGGAAAAATTCCTTTTCTTTTTCCATGTATGCAATTTTTATATTGTCGATTAGGATGTTTATCAAGCTGTAAAAGGGATTGAGTCGGCTGTCGGAAAGGTCGACGGGGTGATGTATATTGGGCGGTGGAAGATTTACGGCTCGGACGGAGCCTCGCCCTCCATGCCACGATCGGTCATTTTCTTGTTTTTGTGCAGGTTTTATAAACATTAAGATCGCGAAGTAGGCAAAGGGAATGAATTGCATCTTATACCCGTTTCAGTTTACTTGCCGGGTTATCGTAGCCGAACCGGCTGCGATAGGTACCGCCGGCCGCGGGCCTGCAAAACAACAAAACAAATCGAAACGGGTATTCGTGATTTTTGCGGACTTCTGTAAAAAAAAACAGTGTCGGTTCGTGTTAATAAGGGGGAGTTATGGATGAGAAGAGGAAGTTTGTCCCTGATTCGAAGCTGAAGCTGATGGAGCAGGTGCGGGAGACGTTGCGGTATCATCATTATGCGTACCGTACGGAGCAGACGTATTGCGAGTGGATTAAGCGTTTTCTGAGGCATTACGGTTTTGAGCGGCATCCCCGGGATATGGGCGCTGATGAGGTGGAGCGTTTTCTGAGTCATTTGGCGACGAAGGAGCGGGTTGCGGAGGCGACGCAGCGGCAGGCCTTGAATTCGATTGTTTTCCTTTACCGGCATGTGCTGGATGTTGAGCTGGGCGAAATGGCTCCGGTGCGGGGTCGTAAGGGCCGCCGTCCGCCGACGGTTTTGACGAAGGAGGAGGTTGGCCGAGTTCTCGGGGTGATGCAGGGTACGCATGGTTTGATGGCGCGGTTGACGTATGGGTGCGGTTTGCGGCTGATGGAGTGTGTGCGCTTACGGGTTCAGGATGTCGATTTCGGACAGGGGCGGTTATTTGTGCGCGAGGGGAAGGGCGGGAAGGATCGGTCGGTAATTCTCCCGGTTCGGCTATTTCCGGATCTGGAGGCCCATATTGAAAAGGTCAGGCAGCTGCACGATGCCGATGTGCGGCGCGGTTTCGGGGAGGTGTATCTTCCGGATGCGTTGCTTCGAAAGTATTCGGGAGCTGCACGAGAGTTTGGCTGGCAGTATGTTTTTCCGTCGAAAAACCTTTCGGAGGATCCGCGATCCGGGAAGACGATGCGCCACCATGTGCTGGAATCCGGGTTCCAAAAAGCGGTGAAAACGGCGGTTCAGCGGGCGGCAGTTTATAAGCGGGCAACGGTGCATACACTGCGGCACAGTTATGCGACCCATCTGCTGGAAAACGGGGTGAACATCCGGCAGGTTCAGGAGCTGATGGGGCATAAGGATGTGAAGACGACGGAAATTTACACGCATGTGATGAATAAGGATATCGGCGGGGTGAAAAGTCCGCTGGATCTGCTTTGAGCGCGTGTCAGCGGCAAGCGTCCCGCTTGCCCTGCTTTTTCCGCGGGAGTTGGCAAGCGAGACGCTTGCCCTACTTTCATTGAGGCCCCCGGTTCTGTTTTCCGGGCGGGCTACCGCCCTTGGCCTTGAACTGGTCTGGGCTGTTGGTTGCGTCAGCGTTGAAATGGACTACACTTTAATACGCTTTTGGGCCGGATTTCAAATTATAAAGGTTTTGTTTTCTTGTAATAGGACAAAAAAAGTTCTGTTTATTTATGGAGGAGTGGGACTGGGGAGGAGGTATTTCCGACTGATTGTTCCGCCGGTTATCTGCAATCCGATTGGTATTGTTCTCGCAAAGGCACAAAGATGCAAAGTGTCTCCTGTTTAATGCGGCTTAAGCGACCTCAGGGAGCGGGCGCGAGAATTCGATTCCGGTTATATCGGATTAATTTGAGTTGTCGTGACAGAGACAGCTCGGTCAGAGAGTAAGATTAGTCCCTCTTCATTCAAATCCTATCATGTTTACGACGGATTTTTTTACAGAAGAACACAAAGTCCGCAAAGAATGGAGCTTAACGATCTTTGCGAACTTCTGTTAATTTGGTTCCGGCTCTGCCGGGTTGGGATTATGATTACGATGGGATTATTTCTTCACCTGATCTTCATCTTACCCCTATGGATGCGACAAATAAATATCGGGGGTTTTCCGCAAAAAAAACGAGAGGCCACCAGATAGGTAAGTTCCGTTTTTGTTGATTTTCGTGATTTTCGTGGCCCTGTATAAGCACCATGAATGCACTCGGTTTAATTGCCGGAGTAGATGCAGACGTTGGAGGGGTTTTCTTTCACGACCACCTGACAGAGCTGGGGAAGATCGGGCTTGGTTTTGTTCCAGAACCAGAGGGCGATAAACTCGGCGGTCGGGTTTTCCAGCCCTTCGATTTCGTTGAGAATTTTGTGATCCAGCTGATCAATCAGGGGTTCGACTGTCCGGCGGACATCGTTGAAATCAATGACCCAGCCGAGTATCGGGTCGAGTTCGTCTTCAACGTGGATTTCGATGGTGTAGGTGTGGCCGTGCATATTGGCGCATTTATGCCCTTCGGGCACATTCGGCAGCCAGTGCGCTGAATCAAACTTGAACTCTTTGTAAATTCTCATTTTCGGCATATCTTAATCCTCAATGTATTTCCGCGGATCGGCTTCACCGATTTCACTGAAGCCTTTCAGGCGCAACAGGCACGAGTCGCAGTGTCCGCAGGCGCGGCCGTCGGGAGCGGGATCGTAACAGCTGGTGGTTTTAGCGTAATCGACCCCCAATTCAAGTCCGCGCTGAATGATTTCGGCTTTTGTCAGGTGAATGAGCGGCGTGTGGAGGGTCAGTTTGCGTCCCTGTATTCCGGCGACGGTGGCGAGGTTGGCCATTTTTTCGAAGGCTTCGATAAATTCGGGGCGGCAATCGGGATATCCGCTGTAATCGAGGGCATTTACGCCGATAAAAATATCGTCCGCTTCGAGCACTTCGGCCCATGCCAGCGCATAGGAAAGGAATACGGTATTGCGGGCGGGAACGTAGGTCACCGGAATTTCGCCGGTCAGTTCGTCGACGGTTTCGTGTTTCGGCACGTCGATGTTATCCGTCAAAGCCGATCCGCCGAAGGAGCCCAAATCGATATCCACTATTTTATGCTGCTTTGCCGCTTTTGCCTGTTCGACGGCGCAGTCGAGTTCGATGGAATGGCGCTGTCCGTAGCGGAACGAAACGGCGTAAACCTCGAATCCTTCGCGCAACGCCATCGCCATCGCCGTCGCGGAATCGAGTCCGCCGCTGAGCAGAACCACCGCCTTTTTCATCAGAGCATCTCCATCATTTTGTGGGTCTGGGGGATTACCCGCACATTCGGCAGCACACTGGCCACTTTATCCTGCCATCGAAGCAGCTGTGCGCCGGTGGGTACGGCATCGGTGCGCGCCGCCTTTGTCATCGGCTGGATAATCACCAGCGTATCTTCGCCGCCGGCTTTTTTGATTCCCTTTGCGGCTTCCATCAGTTCGCCTTCGTGCGTTTCGGCCGAAAGCACCAGTTTACAGAACACTTCGACGTCGAAATCGCGGCATATTTTCAGGAACTGCCAGTGAGCCGGGAAGGTGCTTTTTTCGTGCGTGACGCTCTCGAGTTTGACGTCCATCGCGACGATATCGATCCATTCAATAATCGATTTCAGCTGCTGCGGCAGATCGCCGGCGGTTTCGAGGTAAATACTGTGTCCGTCGCCGTCGAGCAGCGGGAGCAGTTCGCGCAGGTAGTGCGCCTGCAGCAGCGGCGCGCCGCCGGTGAGTGAAATACGGCGGTTGGTTTTGCGTGAATCGACTTTCCGGATAATTTCCACCAGCTGTTCGCTCGTCAGCGGATTAACGACCTGCTCAAAATTTCCGGAACCCGGCTCGTATTCAATCAAGACCGTTTCCGTTCGCTCGGTATTGGTATCGCAAAAGATACAGTCCCGGTGGCAGCCGCAAAACCGCACGAAAAGGTGGCGTTCGCCGACATAGGGGCCTTCGCCCTGAACTGAACTGAAAATTTCCGAAAGGTATGTTTTCATGGCTCAGACAAAGTACCCGACCAACTCCGAAAACGAAGCAAAATATACATCCGGTTTCAGCCCCCGTTCATCGCCGAATCCATAGCTGACAAAAGCGCTCCGGATGCCCGCATTTTCCGCCGCCGCCAGATCCGTATAATTATCGCCGACCATCCACGCCTGCGATTTCACCATTCCGGCGATTTCCAGACAGCGGAAAATACCGCCCGGTTCCGGTTTCAGATTCGGCACATCGCCGCCGCCGATCACCGCCGAAAAATACCGGTCGATTTCAAAGTGTTTCAAAATATCCCGGCTTGCATCGCCCGCCTTATTCGTCAGCACCGCAACCCTGTGCCCCGCCGAAACCAGCGCCGGAATCCCCTCTTTCACCCCGGCGTATAACCAGGTTTGATCCGCCAAATGGTCGGCATAATACGCGCAGTTGATTTCCAGCGCCTTTTCCAAATCGACCGCTGTTCCCTGCAACGACCGTTCGACCAGTTTTCGCACGCCGTTGCCGACAAAACTGCCGACGGTTTCGACGGAAAGCGGATTCAGCCCGAATTCGCCGCGCATAAAATTAATCCCCGCCGCCAAATCCGCCCGCGAATCAATCAAGGTTCCATCGAGGTCAAAAATCAGCAGCTGCGGACGCATGGCATCTCCGAGAGTTTCAGCAGTTCTTTCCAGCGGTAAACGGCGACATCGGGCGGAAAAATCACCGGCTGTCCGTTATCGACCGCAACCACCTGCGTACCGGCTTTCCGCGCGGCTTCAATACCGATCAGCTGGTCTTCAAAAACGAGTGTTTTCAGCGGATCGGCCTGTATTTTCTGCACGGTAATTTCGACGATTTCCGGATCGGGCTTTCGGCGGCGCACTTCATCGGCTGTAATAATGCAGTCAAAAAAATTCAGCACATCCGCCGCTTCCAACGCGGGGACAACAAAACTGCGCGGCGAATTGGTGGCCAGTGCCATCGGTATTTTATCCCGCCAGATTTCGAGGAATTCGCGGGCGCCGTCGAACAGTTCGGCCGAAAAAATCTCCTGCACCCGCGCGCGTTTATGGGCCAGTATTTTTTCCGGGTCGAGTTCCAACCCGTGCCGCGCATTCAGTTCTTCCGAAAACCAGGTGCTGTGTTTGCCGAAAAACTCGTGCTTTTCATCGGGGGTCAACCGGTATCCGCTATGGGCCAGCACCGCTTCGGCGAACGCCTGCGCGTGGTATTTCCCCGAATCGATCAGGGTACCGTCCAGGTCGAAAATAAACGCGTCATATTCCCGCAGTTTCATGTTTCAGCATTTCGTTTGCAGCTTCCAACACTTCCTCTGTGCCGACCATTTTAATACTGTCCAAATCCTGTTTTGAATAGGACGGAACGTTAGAATTCCGCAAAATCCGGTGCTGATCGCCGAACGGCCCCACCCGCAGCGGATCGGTCGGCCCGAAAATCGCGAGGCACGGCGTACCGGCCGCCGACGCCATGTGCATCGGCCCCGAATCAACCGTGATCACCAAATCCGCCGACTGTAAAATACCGCCCAATTCCAGCAACGATGTCTTTCCGCACAGATTCGCCGCCGCCCCTTCCGGCAGCCGGTCTTCAATATAGCGGCAGACTTCGGCATCGTCCGGCGCACCCACCAGAATGATTTGCGTTTCCAGCGCTGTCCCCAGTTCAACAAACCGCATTTTCGGCCAGTTTTTCGCTTCGTGCCGCGAACACGGCGCAAATACAACCACCGGCTTTTGATTCAAACAGGGGAAATCAACGGTCGGAAATTTAACCGGGAATTCAATCGGTTCGACCGGCTTTTTCAGCCAGTTCAACACATCGAGGTTTTCTTCCACCGCATGCCGGTTTTTATTCTTTTTCCCGACGACGGCGGAATAGAGAAACCGCGCGCCTTCCCGCTGAAAAGAGGGGCCTAAAATTTTCGCCCCTTTCGCCCGCTTCGCCATCCGGCAGATCAGCGCGCTTTTCATCAGACCCTGTAGATCGACGATTAAATCATAGGTCTCTTTTTTCAACTCCGCCTTAAATTCGGCGATATTTTCCTTCAGCCCGTTCCGCGGAAAACCGATCACCTTCCGGACGTCCGTAAAACACCCGACCAATCCGGCGTATTCCGTATTTACCACCCAATCGATTTCCGCCCCGAACGCCTGCTTCAGCAAATGCACCGTCGGCACCGCATGAAACAGATCCCCCAGCGAACTGGTTTTGACGATCAGGATTTTCATCATCACCAAATCAATTTAAGTCCATGTTTTTCGTAGGCTGAAAACCGCTTATCCGCAGAAACCATAAACATATCTAACGACATAGCCTGATGAATCAACATGCGGTCAAAAGGATCGGGATGAAGTGCCGGAACGCTTCCATAAGTAATCGCCAGTCGATTATCCATTTCCAACAGGCTGAACCCAACCCGATCGGTTGCATAGGTAAGAAAATCGGCGGGGGTAATGTTATTCAAATCCAGCTTACCCAGCGAATGCTTAATCGCGATTTCCCACGATGAAACTGCGCTGATAAAAACCTCGTTACCGGGATCGGTCAGATGAACGGTTGCCGACGGGCTTAACTTCGAAGAATCCAATACCGACCAAAGCAGTACATGCGTATCCAGCAACAACTTCATTCGCCGATGAGCTCCTCATCGGTCATATCGAAGTCATCGTGAATTTTGTACGTTGCGATTCCTTCCAGCACACCCAGTTTGACCGGCTTTTTCTGATACTTTTCGTAGGGAATCAGCACGGCCACTTTTTCCTTTTTACGGCCATAGCAGACCACAAACTCCTCGCCCTGCTTGACTTCATCAAGCACTTCGGAAAAATGCGTTTTAAGATCACCGACAGCTAACGTTTTCATTTCAAATCCTCCAACGAAAGCCTAGCACCAAAACATAACCTGTCAAGTTGACAAGTTCGTTCAGACCGCACCGCAAAGCTTTAAAATCACCGCCTTTTGCGCATGCAGGCGGTTTTCAGCTTCGTCGAATACGATCGACTGCGGGCCGTCGATGACTTCCGCCGTCTGCTCACAGCCGCGAATCGCCGGGAGGCAGTTCATGAAAACAGCGTCCGGTTTGGCATGTTTCATCAGCGCGGAATTCACCTGATAGGGCATAAACTTCGCGACTCTCGCCTCTTCCTGATCTTTCGGGATGTGGTAACTCATCCACGAATCGGTATAAACCACATCGGCGTCTTTAATCGCCTCAACCGGGTCATCCGTCACAAAAACCGATCCGCCGGAAGCGGCGGAAAACTGTTCGCAGTCCGCGACCACATCGGCGCGCGGCGAATAGTCCGCCCCCGCCGGCGATCCGACCGAAACATGCATACCCATTTTTGTGCCGCCGAACATCAGCGAATGGGTGACGTTATTGAAGCCGTCGCCCAGATAGGCCAATTTTAATCCGGCGAGTTTGCCCTTCTTTTCTTCGATGGCCTGCAAATCAGCGAGAATCTGGCAGGGATGGCTGTCATCCGTCAGTGCATTGATCACCGGCACCGTGGCATATTTCGCCATTTCCAAAAGATCGGTGTGTTTGAACAGGCGCGCCATAATCACGTCCACAAAACGCGAGGCGGTCTGGATCGAGTCACTGATGGTTTCCTTACCGCTGCCCATCGGCGAATTGCCGGTGTGGTAATAAATCGCGTGGCCGCCCATCTGCGTCATTCCCGCCTCAAATGACAGGCGGGTGCGCAGGCTCGGTTTTTCAAAAATCATCAGCAGCGTTTTGCGCGCCATCGCATCCTGATATTTCGCCGGATTCGCTTTAACGTCTTTTGCCAAATCCAATACCTCCCGGATTTTTTCCGGGCTCCATTCCTTTAAAGAAATCAAATGTTCCATTGTTCTACCTCGTGATGAGTGACGATTGATTCGTGATTAAATCACGCCTCACGTTTCACGTCTTATTTTACCGGTTTATAGTCGTCGTAATATTTATTCACTTCGCCCTGCCGACCGAATGTCGTCAAAATCAGTGCCGCGCGGATCCACATGCCGTTGCGCATTTGGCGCCAGTAAACGGCCTGCGGCTCATTATCAATATCCGTGCAGATCTCTTTGCGGCGCGGCAGCGGGTGCATGATGATGGCAGACTCTTTCATGATTTCCAAATGCTCAGCACGGATGCTGAAATCGGAGATATCGATTTCGCTGCTTTCGTTCTGCATATCCCATTCGTCCTGAATACGCGTCATATAAATGGCGTCCGCTTTCGGCATCACCGAAGCAAAATCCGGCGTAACTTCATATTTCGTTCCCGCCGTATCCAGCAGCTCCAAAATATCATCACTGATCTGCAATGCCTCCGGCGCGACAAAATAAAGCGTCATATTTTTATAAAGCGTCAGTAGCCACGCCAGCGACCGCACCGTACGCCCGCGTTTTAAATCGCCGACAAACGCCACGTGTTTGCCGTCGATCCCGCCGCTGTTTTCAAAACTGCGCTGCAGCGTATAAATATCCAGCAGGGCCTGCGTCGGATGCTGATCCGCGCCGGAACCCGCATTCAGCACCGGAATTTCACGCTTCGTGTGCGCCATCATCCACGCCACGCGCTCGGCAAAACCGCCCTTCGGGTGACGCATGATAATCAGGTCGGCATACGAACTGAACGTCCGCAAAGAATCCTCCGGTGACTCCCCTTTCACTTCGCTCGACGTCGAACTGTCGCGCACATCCATCGTATCCAGCCCCAGAATCTGGCAGGCCGCATTGAACGACAGATAGGTTCGGGAAGAGGGCTGCGCAAAATAGAGCATCGCCCGTTTGTCCGACAGCAGCGTTTTCAGAAAATTAGCCCCTTCTCGGCGCTTATTAATCCGCTTGATCCGCGTCGCCAAATTGCACAGCTCCTCCAGCTTTTCGCGGGTAAACTGCTGGGCAATCAACGTGTGGTACGGCGGCGCAAGGAAATATTCACCCTTCTCTTTCAGCGAGAGCGCCTTGAAATCCTGCCACGGGAGATCTTTCAGTTTTTTGTCCGACATAGCCTTAAACCCCTTTCAAACGAGCCCGGAATAATAGGCGTCCCGCCGCCCAAAGTCCACCCTTCCAATTACCGTTTTCTTGGCCTACATTTCCCGCATGTCAGCCGAACAGAAAAACAACCGCACCCTTTGTGTAAATGAAGCGGTGCTGAAACGCGTTACCCCGGGAACCGCGCCGACCTCCGACGCCCCGATCAGTGCCCAGGCCCTGCTCTGCCTCGATATTTTTGAGCAGCAAAAAACCAACATTCTTTGGATCGCCGCCGACGTACGGGAAATGCTCCGACTGCACGAGTCACTGCTGACATTGGGGAACAAAGGCGGCGCGTCTATATTTTTATTCCAGCCGATGGAAAAAGACCCCGCCGTTTTCGGTGAACATCTCAAGTTGGCGGCACATATCAAATGTTACACTTATCCTGACGATCGTCACAATAACTGTAACACCGGGTTTATCATCATCACCTGCCCGCAGGCGATGGAGCAGGAATTGCCGGTTGCCGAAAAATCCGAACAAGCGGTGAAAACGCTTTCCGTCGGAAAAAGCGAAAACCTCGCCGAACTGACCTGCTGGATGACCGACGCCGGATACGAATTCGGTGTTGAGGTGTATTCACAGGGCGAAGCCGCCCTGCGCGGCGGTATTCTCGACTGCTGGCCGCCGGGATCGCCCCGCCCCGTTCGTATTGAGTTTTTCGGCGATGAAATCGACTCCATCCGCTATTTCGACGACCAGACCCAGTGTTCCATCGAAAAGATAGAATCGGTCCAACTTTCGCAAATGGATTTTGGATTCGCCGGAAACGAAACCGCCCTCATCACCGATCTGCTGCCGGAAAACACCCTGATCGTGAATCCGGCGGATTTAACCGGTAATCGGCAATCCGCAATCGGCAATTTGGAAACCGGGTTTGATTTTTATGACACCGGATTGGTTGCGGTTTCATACGACATCCACCCGAAAGAAGCCGAAAAAGCCCGCCGCCGTTTCGTGGATCAGCGCTGTGCCGATGCGTCGGCCGACTGGAATATCCACTTCTTTTTTGAAACCGCCGGCACACTCAACCGCTTTAAAGAACTCTACGCGGATATCGCCGGTTTTGAATCCCTGCATTTGAATCGCGGCGTCATTCACGAAAGCGCGGTAGATTATGCGCGTAAAATTCTGATCATCACCGAGGCCGATTTTTACGCCTACCACACCAACCGCAGCGCCCATGCGCGCGCCGCAAAACGCTTTCACAAATCGCAGGAACGCGTCAGCGAAGCGGCTGATATTCAGCCGGGCGACTTTGTGGTGCATGTTGAACACGGCGTCGGAAAATATCTCGGCATCGTCGAAACCACCTTTTCGGATAAAAGCATGGAAGTGCTCGCCATTGAATATGCAAAGGGCGAAAAGGTTTACCTGCCGGTTACGCAGGCGCATTTACTGACCCGCTATAAAGGCATGGGGAAACAGACCCCGAAACCGCACACGCTCGGCGGGCGAAAATGGCGCAACGATAAAGCCGGAGCCGAAGAAGCCGTACAGGATCTCGCAGCACAGCTGTTGCAGACACAGGCCGAACGGCAGGCCAAGCGCGGCTACCGCTTTTCAAAAGACACCGCCATGCAGGCCGAATTTGAAGCCGCATTCCCCTACACCGAAACCGCCGATCAGCTGACGGCTTCCGACGAGCTGAAACTCGATATGGAAAAACTCCGCCCGATGGATCGACTGCTTTGCGGCGACGTCGGGTTCGGCAAAACGGAAGTAGCCATGCGCGCCGCGTTCAAAGCGGTGATGGATGACATGCAAGTGGCGGTACTCGTTCCGACCACCGTTTTGGCGCAGCAGCACTACGATACGTTTGTGGAACGGATGGCCGCCTTTCCCGTTCGGGTTGATATGGTCAGCCGCTTCCGCACCCGCGCACAGCAGAACAAAACGATTGCCGACACGCTTGCCGGAGAAGTCGATATTCTGATCGGAACCCACCGCCTTTTGTCGAAAGACGTGAATTTTAAAAACCTCGGTCTGGTCATTATCGACGAAGAGCAGCGCTTCGGCGTCACCGCCAAAGAGCATTTAAAGGAACTGCGCAAACAGGTCGATGTCATCACGATGTCAGCCACCCCGATTCCGCGAACGCTTTATATGAGCCTCACCGGCGTGCGCGATTTAAGCACCATAAAAACCGCCCCGCAGGAACGGCAGCCGGTCAGCACCCACGTCATTCCGTACGACGAAGAAATTGTCACCGAAGCCATCCGAATGGAACTGCACCGCAACGGGCAGGTATTTTATCTGCACAACCGCGTAAAAACCATCCACCACGTCGATAACCGCCTGCGGACGCTTGTACCCGAAGCGCGGATCGCCGTGGCCCACGGGCAGATGGGCGAAACGGAGCTGTCCGAAATTATGCACGCATTTGTGGAAGGCCGGTTTGACGTACTGCTCTGTACCACCATCATTGAAAGCGGCGTCGATATTCCCAACTGCAACACGATGATTGTCGAAAACGCCGAGCGTTTCGGTCTGTCGGATCTGTATCAGCTGCGCGGGCGCGTCGGACGTTCAAACCATAAAGCCTTCGCCTTTTTCATGCTTTCGCCCGGAGGCGATTTAATCGATGCCGCGCGCGACCGCATGAACGCAATACAGCGCTACACCGGCCTCGGCTCCGGTTTTCGCCTCGCATTGCGCGACCTCGAACTGCGCGGCGCCGGCAATCTGCTCGGCGCAAAACAAAGCGGCCATATTTCCGCCGTCGGATTCGACCTCTATTGCCAGCTGCTCAAACGCACCATCGCAATTATGCAGGGAAAAAAACCGCCGCCTTTAATGGACGTCACCGTTAAAATCGACTTCCTCGATCTGTCGCCGAAATCCGGCAACCGGGAAACCGGCGCCTTTATCCCTTATGAATACATCGAAGATGAAAACCTGCGTCTGCGCCTTTACCAGCGGATTTCGGCATTAGCCACCAAACAGGAAATCACGCTGATGAAACGCGAAATCAAAGACCGCTTCGGCAATCTACCCGAAGAGGTTCAGCGGCTGATGCTCATCGCTGAACTGCGTATCGCCGCCGCCGATCACGGCATAAAATCCGTCATTGTCCGCGACCGGCAGGTCATGCTTTCCGCCGATAATGAATACCGCACATACGCCGGCCGCCACCCCCGTTTAGAAGAAGAACAAACCACCCCTATGCTCAACGAGCTGATCCGGCTCATTGAGGGGGCGCAGCCCCAGAACAGGGCCGAGACGCGAGAATCCGCTCAACCGCGTTAGATGGCCAGCCCGCCCGAAATCAGAATAGTGAACGTCAGGATGCAGACCGCGCACAGCCCGAGCGAAAACCACGGCAGCGGCCCGCCCGCCAGCTTCCGGTATCCCAGCTTCGACCACGTCGCGCCGCCCGCCAGCGCCAGCGCGACAAACAGCACCATCAGAAATACCGCCCTATTCTGCGCCGCATGCGGCACCCGGCTTCCGGCCGGACCAACCAGCGGCAGAATCATGCACATAAAAAAGAAAGCGAGCCCTGAAGCCACCGCCAACACCGTACCGGTTATCGGCCTGAAAATAAGATCCGCCTGATTATTCTGTTCTGTATCCATACGTTCCCAAAGGTTGGAGTGAATTAATGTCCGCAATATATTCGCCATCCACACCGGTTTGAAGAAAAAACAGCGACAGACTGCAACGCCGGGGGAAAGAGGGGGGCGCGGGGGGAGAAAGGGGGAATCAAATCCATTTTTACCACCCGCTACGCTTAAGGCACGAAGAACTCAAAGCTTTGTGATCCTCATGCCTTCGTATTTAAGCATCAGTTTCGGCATCGTCAGCCAACTGGTGGTCGCCGCTGACGCGGCCGTCATCAAACGTATTGATTTTCACCTCCGCAAGCCCCTTAAATAAACGGGCCACATCGCGTGTACCGCCGATGGAATACCAGACCATCACCAGCGAGCCGAAAATAATTTCAATGCCGAGATGGATTCCCCACCACTTCACCCACGCCGAAGTCGGAACCTCGTGCGTCAGATTCCAGACCGTGCCGCCGATAAAAATCAGGGCCCAGACCGCGATCCAGCCGTACGCGCCGAAATAGATGATTTTGTCGGTAAGCGAAAATTCATCGGTAACCGCCAGTGCGCGCGCAAGCCGCGATTTAATCCGGGTGTTTTCCACCACGTCGCTTTTGACCGCATATTTCCCGCGGTGCAAAAGGCGGTCGAGATTAAACGGTTCTTTGCAGGTGGCCAGACTGACGGAAACATAAATCGCATACGAAACCAGCGTCGCAAAAACCGCGACCTTCAGCCCGTCGATTTCAAACCCGAAAAGGGTCGCATCCGGACAGAGCTGATTGAAGGCAATTCCGCCGAGCGAAAGCACAATCCCGCTGACCATTCCGGCCCATGCGCCGGCCGTCGTGCCGCGCTTCCAGTAAAGCCCGCCGATGATGGCGCACGATGCTCCTCCGACATAAATAGCCGCCGTTACCTGAAACCACATCTGGATAAAATCCTTCAGCTCCCAGATACAGCTGAACAGGAAAGCGAAAGCCCCCATTCCAACAATGGAAATCCGTAGATATTTCATGTGCTCTTTCGGCGTAAACGGTTTTTTCCGGAACGGCATCACAATGTCCTGCAAAAAAATTGAACCCCAGGCGTGGTAATAAGAATCGTCTGTGGAAAGTGAGGCGCCGATCATATAAATGGCAAAGAAACCGAGCAGCCCGGCGGGCAGCAGTTTGGAAAGAGCGATGGAGGCAAAGACCTGCGATTGCAGAAACTCGCTTTCCACCCCGCTCACTACGCCGCGGATGGCTTCCTGCTGCGCGAGAAATTCCGGATTTTTCACCAACGTAAAAATACCCATGATCATCACCACATTGCCGAGCCAGATAAACATCTGCCGCCAGCCACCGAGAATCATACCCATCCGGCCCTCGTGCGGTGTTTTAGCCGCCGTCACATACCCGGCATTCCCCTGCCAGACGCCGGTCAGCACAAACTGCATGAAAAAGGACATTGCAAAATAGGGCAGTCCGAAATCTTTGAGTCCGCCGATTTTAAAAGGGTGGATCATCGAAACGCCGTCCTGCCGCGCCAGTCGGCTGACCATTTCCGGCTGGTTGAGCGTTTCCGCGCCGGCGAACGTATCCATGATCGTGTCCCAGCCGAAATAGAAGATAATAAACGCCATGCAGCCGATCAGCGCGATATTACTGACCACGCCCTGCAGAAAGTCGGTCACCATAATGGTGATCTGCCCGCCGGCCACCGCCAGCAGAACGGCCGCACTGACCATGATGAACATCGTGACGTGGTAGGTGGAGCAGATGATTCCGAGCAGGTTGAAATGAAGCGGAAGGCCGAGGAAATAGATAATGAAGTTCGCCGTCACCATCGGAAAAACCGCGCAGTTGAGCAGCCCCGCAACAAAAGCGGCGAACCCGGCCAGTGTACGCAGGCCGCGGCTGTAGCGGGCTTCGAGAAACTGCGCCATTGTCAGCGAACGGGTCTGCCGGTAGCGGTAAATCACCCAGCCGGTCAGCGCAATGAGGGTGGCGAACGGTACGCGGATCATATTCCACCAATACCCGGCCAGTCCGTTGCGGTAATAGATTTCAAAATCGCCGACGTTTCCGATGGCGGAGCAGAAGGCCATACTCCCGGCAATGGTGAGCAGATAGCGCCCCGCCAGCCGCTCGGAAGAGAGAAAGCCCGCAACCGATTTGGTTTTACGGTTTGTGATTGCCGCAATACCGGCAAGCGCCGCGAAAAACAGCCCGATAATCAGCCAGTCAACTTTATGCATTTCCAACTCCCCTTTGCTTCAAATTAAAACCACCCGTTTTTACCACAAGAGACGTAGCGCGACAAAGCCGCACCCAAATAGATTTCGACAAAATGACGAATAGTAGTACAGAGGCGCGGAGTTTTTCCTCTGCGACTCTGTGTGGGTGGTGAATAACCTACCCTTCCTGACCGATACGAATCACAGCCGAACCGACACTGCCTTTTTTGCCATCGGGGAATACAACCGTAATTTTGTTTTCAGCTTTAAGCTTTGCCGGATCGAGCGGAATGATACGGGTGGTTGCATATTCCTTATCCTTCTCCGT
>QKFE01000011.1 GCA_003252225.1 Kiritimatiellales bacterium
GGTTGATGCGTCAAATGCCATCGGGGTATTTTCCGCGCCGTTTTTAAAATCACGCTTATCCCAAAGATAGAACGCATCGAGATAGGTTTCGCCGGTTGCACCGATGCTTTCGGCTTCAATAATAAAACGGCCGCCCACCACCATTTTCGGTCCGGCCACAGAAAGCGATTCCGTCGTACAGTCGGCCTTCATTGCGCCGTAAACGCGCTGCCCTTCGGAAACCGCTCCATTAAAAAGAAGCGGTGTTTCATCAAACCGGTAAAGCTGCTGCACCGGGGTATTCACATCGGGAGAACGAATGGGGAAAATTGCCACCGGAAGCGACAGTCCGGTGTATTCAACTGCCGCAACCGGATTCGTTGCCACCGGCAGCGGCTCGGTTTCAAGCAACAGCTCCGGCCCCAGAAAAAGACTGTTTTCACGTGAAGCATACCGGCTTTCGTCGGTATCGCTGCTGTTATGCAGGTAAAAGGAATAGGTGCCGTTCGAGGTCACGGTTTGGCTCAGATCAAATTCAACCAGATTCCCTGCAACAAACCGGTTGGATGAAACCGCCAGCAGGCCGCCAATGGCCGGTTTGTTGCTCCACGTCACGCCCATTTCCGTCCAGTCATTATCGCCGCATCCGTAAACCAGCGGCGTATCCAGCGGCAGGGAAAAATCGCTCGGCATCACGCGCAGTTTCGCCGAAACCACCCGGTGTTTTTTCGGAACCGATGCAACATTGAATTTAATCAGCCCGAGCCACTGCCGCCCCACCCCGTTATCGGTTTTCATAAACGCCGAAGCACCCTGATTCCGGTCGGGGCTTTTACTGTCCACAAACGCGTCTTCTGAAGCGGGAATACGCAGCAAATCACTTTGCAGCAACCCAACGGTTACAATCGCAGACGTATCCTGCTTATCCAGTTCCGGGCGGTTCAGCGCCCCGAAATACATATTGCTCGAACCGCTAACGGTTACCGCCCCTTCCACCCGTAAAATGGCGTCCGACGAATTCCATTTCTGAATATCCTCTTCGGCCGAAAAGGAGGTGATTTCATTGTTCCGGATAATAATATCCTCCGCGTTATCGATCTGAATCACGTTGTTGTTTTTCGACGCACGGACAACCAGATTGCTTTCAATCACCACATTATCGTGCAATCCGCAGGGCAGCTCCTCGTCGAAGCGGAACGTCGCCCCCACCCACGGATCAAATATAGCGTTGTTTTTAAACGTCCAGTTCCGAACCGCCGCCGTTCCTGCATCGGTAATCCCGTCGTGGCTTTCCACCTTGATCCGGAACGTATTGTCATGATTCCGGATCATCGTGTTCTGTTCGCAGATACCGCCGTCGCTTTGCGTAATTAAAATTCCGCGCGCCTGATTGTCCGAAATAATGTTGCGACGCACCACCGTGCCCACCGTCAAATTCGTATACGAGGAACTGAAAATACCGATTCCGTCATCCGCCGTTCCGATAATCACGCACTCCTCCACGGTGGGGCCGATTTCATCCGCATAAAGCTGTATCCCGCCGCCCGGCCCGGAAAAAAACGGCGTCACGCCGTTAATCGGTTCCGCCCGGTCAATCGTCACCCGCCGGACAACCAGATTATTCCCGCCATACGGCATCCGGATCGGATTGCCCGCCGCACGCGTAATCCGCACATCCTGAATTGTACAGTCATCCGTCCGCACCATCCGGAACGTCTGGTGACCGCATTTCGACTTCAGCGCCACTTTATCGCCCGGAACCAGATTATGAACCTGCGCCGGATTCTGCATATCAGCGGCATAAACATCACCGCCCAGAGCCACCATATTGGTCAGCAGGATTTTATCCGCCTCCGGCGCAAATTCCGGTTCCAGCGCCGACCCGCGGAATTCCAGCAACGTCCGCTCATTTTCCGCCGCCGTCCCCGCGAAAAACAGCCACACCGGATCCGGAAACCCCGGGTGCAATTGAAACTGAATCTGCCCGTTCGTCACCGCAACCACATCGCCCTGCGTGGTATAAAGCCCCGTCCGCGTCACATGCATCTGCTCAAACGTCACATTACGGCTGTCTTCAACATGAATCGCAATATTGTCAAACTGGTCAAACCGCAGTGTCGTCAAATCCGGCCCCGCGCCGCGGAAAACAAGACGGCCCGAATTGGAATCGTGAATTTCCATCCCCCGTTGGGTCGGGTGGTGAAATTCATAGGTTCCCTCGGGAAAATAGAGCACCAGCGTATCCGAAACATTATTGCTCAAATAGGTCAGCGCATCGTCAATCGCCGCATCCACCCCCGGCTTCGCATCCGACGGAACAACCCCCTTATCCGCAACGACATCCCAAATGACTTCCGCGCCGAACGCAGAAATACCCGCCGAAAAACAAAGCGCGGCCAAAATGGAATTAAACAGAACGCTGAATCTACCCGTCTTTTGCATATTTCCCTCGATTTCAAAACTTAAGACGTACCCGCCCGCCCATTACAGGACAGTTTGACGCTATTAAGTTGGATTAGTTTTAGCAATCCTCGCGCCGGGAACGCACAAAAAAGGGACTCCGCCCCTCAAAAAGGCAGGAAGGGATGGGGGTCGGGGGAAGGGAAAGTGGAGCGGGAGACCGGGCTCGAACCGGCGACGAACAGCTTGGGAAGCTGTCATTCTACCACTGAATTACTCCCGCCCATTACATTGCAAGTGGTTACAAAAGCAACGAGTTCCTTTTTCAGCCCAAAAACCGCCTGACTCCGTCGGAAACTTCGGGTTTGGCGGTTTGAAACGCCCGCTTTGTTTAAAGGGGGATCAAATCGGAACTGATAACAGGAGAACACAATGGGATTGGAAATTACGAGGAAAAAAGATGGTTCGTTGCGGTCGAAATGGTGGTACGGGCGTTTTGCCGTCAACGGGAAGAACCAATGCGTAAATCTGGGCATTGAGATCAAGGGACGTGTGCCGAGCACATTGCGCGAACTGGGCAACCCGATGTTTGAGCGGTCACGGGCTCAGGCGCAGGCCAAGCTCGATTTATTGATAGAAGAGGCCAGAAGCATCAGAACGGCGGAATCTCACCTTGAAAAACTTTATGAAATCAAAGCCGGAACCCCCCTTGAACAGGTTCCGTTGGAAGATCTGGAGCGGGAATATGATATGCTGCCGAGCAAAAAGGGGCGGTCGACCCAATGGATCAAAACACAACACGCGGTTCTCAGGCATTTTAGGGACTATATTCGTGCTCAGTTTCCGCAGATTCAGTACATGGGACAAGTGACGCCCCCTGTCGCGAAAAGCTGGTTGTACCATCTGGAAAAGGACGGCCTTGCAGGTGAGAGCTACAATAAAAAGCTCAATCTGCTCAAAAGCCTATTCCAACCCAACGCAGGCACGGGTGTTGTCAGAAATCCGTTTGTAAACATACCGACAAAGCTCAAACGCACCATCCACCGGCAACCATTTACACCGGATGAACTGAAACGCATCATCAATCTTTGCGATCCCGTGCTGCGCCCTGTTTTCATTACGGGAATGTGCACCGCCATGCGAAAAGGTGATTGCTGCCGACTACGATGGGATTCCCTTGATCTGGAGAACAACTTTATATCGGTGCGAACATCCAAGACCGGAGAAACCGCCGAAATCCCGCTATTCTCCATTTTGCGGGAAATAGTGGAACAGCAACCCCGCCAAGGTGAATATGTTTTTCCCGAAGCAGAAAAAATGTACCGGGAAAATGCCAACGGCCTTTCATGGCGGCTTGGAAATGCACTGGATGCCGCCGGAATCAAACGCCATGCCCCTCAAGGAGACCGTAATAAGAGAGTAACCATCCGGGACTTCCACTCCCTTCGCACAACCTGGATCACAATGGCTCTGACAGCCGGAATCCCCATGGAATTGGTACGCCGAGTTACAGGACATGCCACCGTAGAGGTTGTGCTGGAACACTATTTCAGACCAGACAAAGATGCCTTTCGAAAAGCCCTCGCCGGGAATCTTCCACAAATTCTTACAGGGGAACCCCAAACACTCCCTTTTCCGTCGCTTCCTCTCCCGCATCCGTAAGCACGCCCGCCTTCAGATATAGATTAATCAGACGGTTTACCCGCCTGTCCTTTACCTTCCGGCGCACTCGTCCCATCAGGATATCGTGATCAACCTCGTCAAAGAACGCC
>QKFE01000140.1 GCA_003252225.1 Kiritimatiellales bacterium
ACCCAACGCCCGCAAAGCCACCACCAACGGATCCATCGCCGCCATGCGCAAAGACGGCTCCGAACTCGCCTTCCGCCTAGTTATGTCAAAAAATCCAACGTGGTTGCCTTCAAGCACAAAGGAAAACAAATGAATCAGCCCTGCATTTCCGGGGAGACCGCCTCCAATGCTTTACGGCGGAACTACGAAGGGTGTTCTTTGTAGTGCACTCGAAGCATCGCGAAGAGTGTCCGTCACAAACCGGGTTTACTTCATTTCCCCCGGAATCGGGACATGAACCTTTTTCATGCCTGTTTGAGCGATGCGCGGAGCAGTTCGGCAAATTTTTCGATCGCGCTTCGGGCTGTTTCCCGCTGGGCGTTTTCCCGGCTTCCCGATAATTCAATCCGGATGCTGAAATTGATTTTCCCTTCAGCATCTGCAATGGCGATAAAGGCGAAGGGGGCTTCAATATTTCGCGCCGGATATTTTTCGGCATAACCGCAGGCGGCAACGGCATAATCGGATTGAAAGAGTTTCAGCGCCCCTTTTGCCATTTGGCGGGCAACGGCTTCGTCGACACAGTCGGTATTTTCCGCCAGCTCTTTTTCAACCTCTAACAGCTCCACTTTGACCGGCAGTTTATAGGCTGTAATTCCGCCCTTAAAAACATCCGATGCGCCCGAAACGGAACCGAACATCGTTTGCAGATAGCCGGTCGTAATGCTCTCGGCGGTTGAAACGGTTTTGCCTGCCGCTCTAAGAAGTTCCAGAATTTCAGCAACACAGTTCATGGGGTGTGTATACAAAAAAAGCACAAACGCCGACAACCGGCCTTTGTGCTTTTTTGGTTTCTTTGCGGCGCAGTATTACAGTGCGGCAAGGGCGGCTTCTTTAACGAGGTCGCCGAGTTCGGTGGTGGAGGCGAGTTTGTTGCCTTCGCGCCACAGATCGCCGGAGCGGTAGCCGTCGTCGAGAACCTTTTCAACACCGGCGCGGATGGCGTTCGCCGCTGTTCCTTCGTTCAGCGTATCGAGCATCATGGCGGCGGAAAGAATCATGGCGAGCGGGTTGGCTTTTCCCTGCCCGGCAATATCCGGGGCGGAGCCGTGAACCGGTTCGAAAATACCGACCGGTCCGCCGACGGAAGCGGAGGGCAGCAAACCGAGCGAACCGCCCAATGTGGCGGAGGCGTCGGACAGAATATCGCCGAAAATATTGCCGGTCAGAATAACGTCAAACTGGCGCGGATTGATGACCATCTGCATCGCCGCGTTGTCGATATAAAGGTGGTCGAGTTGGACGTCGGAATATTCCGCTTTGTGCAGTTCGATTACGGTGTCGCGCCAAAGGCGGGAAACTTCGAGCACGTTGGCTTTATCAACGCTGGTCACTTTGTTGCGGCGTTTCCGGGCCCATTCAAAGGCCACGCGGGCGACGCGTTTGATTTCGCCGACGGAGTAAACCATCGTATTCCACGCTTTTTTATCATCGCCTTCGCCTTCGGTTCCGACGGGTTTTCCGAAATAGATGCCGCCGGTGAGTTCGCGGACGGTGAGCAGGTCGAGTCCGGCAACGGTTTCGGGACGCAGCGGGGAATTTTCCGCCAGCGATTCCGGAACAGATACCGGTCGCAGGTTGGCGAAGGCACCGAGTTCTTTGCGGATTTTAAGCAGGCCGCTTTCGGGGCGCATGGCGCCGGTCAGCTGATCCCATTTCGGGCCGCCGACGGCGCCGAGCAGTACGGCGTCGGACGCTTTGCAGGTTTCCACCACAAAGTCGGGCATCGGGTCGGTGTGTGCATCGATGGCCGCGCCGCCGGCATTACAGGTGGTGTATTCGAGGGTGAAACCGGCTTTTGCTGAAACTGCGTCGAGAACCTTTACGGATTCCGCGATCACTTCGGGGCCGATTCCGTCTCCGGGTAAAAGCGTGATTTTATAGGTGTTTGCCATAGTTCTTCCTTTGCTTTAAAAATGAGCGCGGAATCTTACTTGCGCCCGAAGAGATTGCAAACCCGTATTTTGCGGGAGATTCCCGCGCTGCCTATCGCCCGCCGCCTCCGCCAAATCCGCCCCGTCCTCCGCCGCGCGGCATCGGGATGGTGGTGACCTGAATGATTTCGTCGATATGGGTCGCGAAAGCGGAGGCGTCTTCACCTTCGTATCCAATATCTGTTCCCAGTTGTTTGAACATGACGGCCCGTTCCTGCTGCATTAGCGGGCGGGTCTGGTTGACGGTTTCAAAAAGCTCGCGCATAGCTTCGCGGTCGGGCGCGGCTTCGGGATCGTTAAACTGTTCGGTGAGTTCAAAAATACGCGCCATATTATCGACCAGCAGATTGTGGCTGGCGAGTTCTTCGTCGCTCATGAGCGAGGTGTCCATATCCATAAATGCGGTGGTGCGTTCGGCGATGTTGTATTTCATTTTCTGCTGCTGTTCGGTACGCCGCTGGATCATTTCGGCATAACCTTCGGGATCCTCTTCTTTCATTTTCGCCATCCGGTCTTCCCAGCTTTGGCGCTGGCGGGGCGGCTGTTCCGGTTTATTCATGTTTTCGGCGGCCAGTTCCCGCATGGCGATCAATTCCTGCTCTTTTTCGGCGAGCAGTTTTTTGAGTTCGGCGGTTTCGGCGGAATCATTCGTTGAAACCTGGATGATTTCGGGGGCGACCGGTCTGATTTTCGGCAGTTTTTGTTTTTTTACCAGCTGGCTTTGCAACGCTTCGTTTTCGGTTTTCCAGCGGTTGCTTTCACTGGTTGCGCTGATTCCGAAAGCGACGCCGGCGGCGGCCGCTAACAGTGAAATCGCGGCGATAATATAGGGCAGATTTTTTTTCATGGTTTTCTCCGGATTGGAGGGAATAACGGCGCGGTGCGGCGGATATTGTATTTATTGCCGGAAAATTTCTGGCCGCAGTCTTTGATATTCATCGAACGCCGCCGAGAGACTCAGCAGAATGTTCACCATGGCGGCGATCACCATCGCGGTGAAAATACAGATCATAATGCCGATCTGGTATTTAATCGCCTCCATCGGCATTGCGCCGCCGAGAATCTGGCCGGTCATCATGCCGGGCAGCGAAACAATCCCCATGGTCGCCATCGTTGCGATCGACGGATTAACACATGCTTTGAGGGCGGTTCGCAAATAGGGGCGAATGGCTTCGTGTAGCGTTGCGCCGAGCATTAAATAGGTGGTGAACTCATTTTCATTATTGCGGATGCCGGAATAAAAGCGTTCCAGACTGAGCACGTTGCTGCGCTGACAGTTCCCTAAAATCATCCCGACAATCGGAATCATGAAGCGCGCGTCATAAACCGGGTCGGGCCGGATCGCCACCACAATAAACCAGCCGCTGACAATCAGCGTGCTTGCCGCAATCCCGGCCAGCGAGCGCCAGAAAAACAGCTTTGTTTTCAGCCCCGATTTTCCCAATACGCTGAAATTCGCCGCAACCATCATCACCAGCACCCACGCCAGATTCAGAAACAGGCTGTTTTTGGCGAATATAAATTTCAGGTACAGGCCGACCAAAACCAGCTGAACTGCCATTCGGGCTGCGGAAATAAGGGTCTCTTTTACGAGGCCGATTTGCAGGTAAATGAAAATACCGACCGGAATCAGCAAAAGAGCGAACATCGAAAGAGTGGATAAAATGGAGAGGTCGATGCTCATTTCGACTCCTCCAATCGACGGTTTTTAATTTCCGCGATGCGCCCGCACTGGTCGATCCAGTCGGGATCGTGCGAAACGGAAAGGAGGGTGATTTCCGGTTTGAAAAGCTGCCCTAAAACTGCGGCCTTGCTTTCCGGGTCGAGCGCGGAGGTGATTTCGTCTGTCAGGAAAATATCCTTTTTCAGCAGCAGAGCCCGCGCGACGGCAATCCGCTGTTTTTCGCCGCCGGAAATGCGATTGCAGGGTTTATCGAGAATATCGACCGATAAATGGAGCTGTTCAAGAGTCCGGGCGATTTCACCCTTAGAAGGTTTTTGATCCCGGTGGGCTTTGTATTGAAAAGGCAGCAGCAGAGCCTCGCGCACCTGTTCCGCTCCCAAAACCGGTTCCTGTCCGATGAAGGCGATTCGGCTGCGGATTTGCGCGGCGGTTTCCGGCGATAATTCAATCCCGCCGATTAAAATCCGCCCGCCGGAAAGGGGGAATATTCCAAC
>QKFE01000251.1 GCA_003252225.1 Kiritimatiellales bacterium
CCGTCGATGCCCTGCTCTTCGGCGATTCCGATTCCGCGGTAGGTTCCGGCGGCTTCCGGCAGCACGGTGATTTTTCCGGCATCGGTTGCAGGATCGGCGAGCACCAGCGTATCGCCGGGATTGCAGGTTCCGACAATCGGAACACGGATGTTTTGATCGGGGTGCAACGGCATAAAGCTGCCCTGCTCCCCGGCAGCCGCACCTTCGATTACGAGATAGGGAACAAGATCATCCTGCGCGGCGGGCAACAGCATCTGCGGCGTACCGGCATCGTGCGAAAGCCTGACGAGCCGGTCGGCGGCATGGGTAAGGTCTTCGCCGCAAGCGGCGGGAATCGGGCCGGATTTTACGTTGGTTTGGGACATGGGGACTCCTTTCAGTCGTCGAGTGTTAAGTTTTAAGTGTTAGGTTTTAAGGACATGGCGGCGCGCTCGGCGAGCACGCCCTACCTTTCGGGGATTTCCTGTTCGGCACGGCGGAAGGCATCGGGATAGCCGACGCCCTCGGCCTTCATGATTTCGCTGGCGCGGTTACGGATTTTTACGGCGCGGGCTTCGTTACCGGTCTGGGCTGCGCGATTATGCGTTGCCATGATTTTTGAATCACGGTTGTGGAGCGGGCGACGGGTGTCGGCAGTCTGGAGTTTGGAGTCGGGAGTTTGGGGTGGAGACTTCAAATTCCTGAACAGGGATTCGGTGACGGTGCGGTTTTCAATGAACTGGATACGGACTTCGTCGCGGTTGCCGATGAGATCGGCATATTCATCGAGAAAGGCGTCGGCCTCGGTTTCGAGCTGCGCCTTTTCGAGAGCGGCGATTTTGGTTTCGGCCGCTTCGGCGCGGTTGAGCAAAGCGTCCACTTCGCCGGGCGGGGTGATATTTTCGATGGCGGACTGGATGACGGCGGCATCGGCCCCCGCAGGCAGATCGAGTTTTTTGAGCAGCGCGTCAATAATGGCTTTCATGAGTTCCTCCGTGGATAAACTGGGGTTCTTATAAGAAGAGGCGTTTTCAAACGGAGGCTGAGCATCTTTCACCACAGAGGGCACAGAGGACGCAGAGGAAGGGCTGTTTTGAACCGCAGATGAACGCTGATTAACGCAGATAGAAGAATTTCTATTGGAAAGCGGGAGGATGCCTTTGAGATTGGGATCGTTGGTGACGGCGGCGTTGAGCAGGCGTACCGGGCGCAGGCGGTTGTCGCCGAGCTCTTCGCAGTCGGCCTTCGCCCAGACAGGTGAAAGGAAGCGATAGCGGCCACCCCGGACGGCCATCTCTCCAATATCAGACCATCTTATTTTTGCGTACAAGCCAGACGATGCGGACTGGTGTTTTACCACAGAGGGCACAGAGGACTCAGAGCAGGACTGGGGTGGAACAAATTTTAAATTGGTGATCCAGCCCGCAGCTTCGGAGTGTTTTTCGGCATCGAGGGAAAAATGGTCAAAGTCGATCAGCAGGCCGGGAAAGTTTCCCGACTGGGTGCGTGCATTTTCAAAAGCAACCACCATCCGGGTGCAGGCATCGGCGTCAATCACCTGATTGATTCCGGCGGCGCTGTGCGGAAATTCCCCCAGCGGCGCGAGCTGGTACCAGCCGTCTTCCGGCAGTTCAAAGTTGCGGTTTAAAATCAGATTCATCTCACCCAAAGGCGGAAAATCAAACGGCGGGAGAATTAACCACGAAGCGCAAAGAAGATGAAGGACAGTTCGGCGGGAGACAGGCGGGACGCCTATCCTACTTTCAGTGCGGATTAAGACAGGCTGAAAGCGCTGTCCTACTTTGCGATGCCGAGGGAGTAACCCGTCTTTTCCGAAATTTCCTCGGGCTTGACGGCGAGCCCGGCGGCCTTCAGTAGCAGTGCATCCTGTACCACCTGACGGGTTTCCTGCGTGAGGTTGGGCGAAAACTCGAAATAGGCCAGAACAGGCTGACCGGGGAAGTGTTGTTCGAGGAGCGGAACGTCGATGGCGTTCTGCAGCACCCCGGCAAGCGACACGGCATCGGATTTGGCGATCTGCAAAAAGGTGTCCTGATGGGCACCGCCTGCAAGGGTTCCGCTGCCGGATTCGGTGAGCATGGTCAGGAGTCCGCCGGTGGCGGCAATGGTGATCTGCTCATCGAGATATTTAATCTGCTCGTGGAACGGCGGCCTGTCCCCTCCTCCATTCACAAACTTGATGTCGCTTTCGTGCGGCAGAAAGCCGCGACCATCGGAGAGGATTTGCTCCGCGATGGATTGATATTCCTTCTGCTTCTCCTCGGGAACATTCGGAGGGCCGACTAAGAAGATGGCCGGAATACCGTAGACGGCCAGATAGGAATCCCAGTCGCGTTGGGAGAGGTTTTTGCGCAGGTAGAGCACACTCAAAATACGGTCGAGAGCGGCGGTTTCGTGAATGATGAAATCACCGGGATTGATCGGCACGCCCCGCAGTGCGCCGGAACTTGCGCCGGGGTTGTATTCCCAGTCACCGAAAAGTCCGTCGCGCAACCAGAACCATTGTTCCACCGGCTCAAGCCGTTCGATCAACCCATTATTGCCCCAGTGTTTTTCGAGGTGGGCGAAGCCCCGGAAGAATCCCGTGAACAGAAACGACACCGCTTCGCGAAAGTTGTCGATGTTGTCGTAGACCATGCGGAGAAAATCGGCCTGTTCCTGTGCCAATGGGCTATCCTGCGCCTGTGATACAATGCGAATATCCCAATCCAACGAGAGCAGTGCTGCACGACGGCGTTGAATCACGGAGTGAATCATCGCATCGGAGCGCTCCATGTAATAGTAGAACCATTGCAGATCCGCATATTGACCGCGTTCGCCCGCTTCCTGCAGGGCGGTCAGCCGGGACAGATTCAAACCGCGCAGCGGGTTGTCGGCATCGCGCCTGCCGTGGTTTTTCTGAATATAAATCTGCCGCATGATTTCCTCATTTAAAGCGGGAAAATCAAACGGGCCTTAATCGAGTGTCCGCGAACGGGGAAACCAGCGAGAGCGGCGGTCGTGTATCGGCGGGAACGGAATGATCGGTCCGCAGGATTCAGTTTCCCAGCGGCGGTGATTGGCAAGGGCGAGCGCGATGACGCAGTCGTCGTGGAATCCTGATGGAGCGTTGTAGGAGATGCGGCCGCGCGCGGAAATTTCATACTCGTAGCGCTGCATTTCGTTGGTGAGGGTTTTCCACTCGAGCGGCCAACCGACCTTTTTCTGTTCGACGGCCACAATCAAGCGCTGGATCAGCTCTACTTTTGAAACGGATGTAAACTTGAACGGCTCGATATTGGCATAACGGCGGGCGAGATCGTCAAAGATTGGATCACCCGCCCCGGTGGCATCGAGAATCAGTCTCCCCCGCCACTTGCGGGCAAAGGACAGGATACGGTCTTTCTGCACCGGCCAATCGAGCTGATTGAACCGCTCCATCTCCAAGCAACGGCCGTTGCGAGCATTCATAGCGAGCAGCACTGTAAAATCGGTGTGTTTGGCGACGTCGCACCCGATTATAACCGGTCCCGCGCGGTCATCGCGGGTAAGAGCCGATTCAGGAAACAGGCAGGACGAGACATTGCGAAAAACACCCGCTGAATCTTCAAGGAACCGGGCTTCATATTCCTGCTGGAAAACATCGGCAGGCAGTGTCCGCCTGGCATCCTCCCATTCCAAAGCCGGAAAATAGGGACTGTCGGAGCTGGGGAACGAAAACGCGGCATAATCGGGTTCATTTGGATCTTCACCGCGCGTGAACATATCGTAAAACCAGTTGCGGCCTTTCGGGGTAGAAATAAATACGGCCCACCCCCGCGTCTGGGCAATGGTCGGTCGCAAAATATAGTTCCAGACATCGAGCGGAACCAGCGCCGCCTCATCGATCACCAGCCCACGAAAGCCATAACCGCGAATGTTTTCGGGATTATCGGCGGAGAGGAACCAGATACGGGCGGTGCCGTAGGGGCCGTCGAACTCGGCACGCGACGGCGTGCGCCCGACAAACCGCACAAAGCCCCCGGCAATATCGCGCAGCGCTTCCTTACCCCGGTCGGCGACATTGTAGGTCGGCGCAATCCAGCCGTAATCGCCGGGCGCAAGTGCACCGCGGTCGATCAGTTCACCGGCCAGGCAGAGGGTTTTTCCAAAACGTCTTCCGGT
>QKFE01000036.1 GCA_003252225.1 Kiritimatiellales bacterium
ATAATGTTCCCTATTTGTTCATACCCACATATTACACCGGAAGCAACCGATCGAGAGGCAATGTTTACCGGTGCGACACCTCGGCGGCACTGACACGGCAAGGTATGTATCTCGGTCGTCCGCAGTCTACAACCGTCCGCTTCTGCGTCTATGAGAGCACTACGCTGAACGGCACCTATAACCTTATTTCATCCAATACCGTCACAGCAGCAACCGGAACCAACACGGTCTATTCCTCCGGACAAAACGCAATTCTGAAAGCAGGGAACTATTATATCTTCTCCGCCGGATGGGACAACAACTGCCAGTATAGAACTGCGGGATCGCATCCCGTTGCAACCTCTTTCGGTTCGGCGGTTAACGGCTATTACCAAGACACCTTTCCGCCGACCCTCACCACCACAGCCCCCACATCCACAACGGTTTACCCTCAAGTCATTGAAACATCGACCAATTTTGTGATGCGCATGGATTGCTCAGTCGCTGGTGCGATTTCCACCAACAGCACTTCACTTTTGTTTGACCTGGAAAATTACACCGACGTCACCCTTAAATTTAAGCACCGAGCCGCAGGCGAAGAAGTCCACGATGCGGACGGCATTTTCCTCAGTACCGACGGCGGAACAACGTACCACAAAATCTACACCCTGCCGAGCGGAACAACCAGCTGGCAGAATTACACGCTCGATCTCGATTTGCTTGCCGCAAACAACGGGCTTACACTGAATGGCTCAACAGTCATCCGGTTCCAGCAGGCCGATACCCACCCGTGGCCGACGGATGGGCGGGAGTTTGACGATATTATTGTTTATTCACGGCCCGACCTTCTGCTCGATAGTTTCACCTCCACGCTTCCGGCCACCAATATCTGGAAAGGGTTCAACTGGCACGGAGTCGGCACAACGACAGAAATCATTGGGCGGGCGGGCAATACCTCGCAGACCTATCCGGGGGTTGAATACCGCTATTCACTCGAATACGGCGGCAGCGAAGTTTACGGCACCACGTACACCCGCGATCTGGCACTCACCGCCCTGACAACGACCAATGAAACGTGGGGACGGACATTCTGGCTGCCGCCCGCCTCCCACTATTCCAACAACCTTTACACCGTATCCATCACCGGCGATTACGGCAATGATATTACGGAAGAGCTGGAAACCAATAACCGCGGATCGTTCACGACGGTCATTAACCAGTATTCCGGCAAGCTCTATTTCGACAACCTGACAACCTACATCACCATCACCGGATGGACGCGCACCTCCGACACCGACCACCGCATCAGCGGAACCGGCACGATTGACGGATACAGCTTCAGTTTCACCAACCTGCGCGTACTGAAAAACCAGGGTACGCTCGATTACACCATTCACCCCGCCGAAACGCAGACCATCACGGTTACCATTCCGGGCAGCGACCGGTTTGAGGCGAACAATGTCGCTTACTGGCTCCCGAACAACCTGCAGCTTTCGCGAAACGGCGGGTACGCCAACATTAAAGTCCGTCTGCCGGCCGGCCTGAGTTATGACCTCGGCGGAGTGGATTACCTGAACGAATCCACCATGCTGCTGAGCGGACCGCTTAAAGTCATTCAGGGTTTTGCGCCGCAAAGCTCTGTAACCGAAACCGGCCCCTTCTTCATCACCGAAGAAACCAAACCGCTGGTATATGAAGTGGCCGATATGACCTGGCGCCCATCCATCGGTGCATTCAACTTCACCAAAACCGGCGTCACATTCACCCGTTTCGACGATCTGGCAGAACTCGACATGCACCGGGCCAACGGTGACCTGATTGACCCCGAGATGGCCGTTAAGCGGTCGAACGCCCAGTATTACCGTTTTGTAAACCACCTGCTCGACGACGTTGCCGTAGTCACCACCCCCGGCGAAGCCGCAATGCTCAGTACAGCGGTTGAAATTACAGACGGAAGCTTCCAGCCGCACTTCCCCAGTCTGGTTGAAACCTACTGGAACAGCGGAACCGCCATTATCATCAAAGATGACCTGATCGACGGACTGAACACCCCGCTGCGCAATCCGGGCGCGTTCAATATTAAATACGGGATTTCCTGCAACGAAGCGAACACCTGCGCCGACCCCGGAGCGCTGGCCGGCATTAACCTACAGCCGAAGGACGACGGCCTTTTCAGCCGCGACGGCGGGTTCCGGATCAACGTCGAACTGCTCGGCGGACACGACGTCCGCTGGGGGAAAAATATTGCCGACAGCTATGCACAGGAAGCCTTCAGTTATGACAACGGCAATTATTACATGCCGGGTCATTTCCTGCGCGGCGACCAGTCACAGCTGCCGATTGCGGATAACTTCAGCCCGGCCGTGATCCTGCTCTCCGGCGCACACCCCGGATCCGCAGATGTTGAGCGCCCCGGCCACTATTCCGGCGTTGAGGACTATCGGAACGGCTTCGCCGACTATGCCGGCGTCAACCTGCGTTCCGGCTCCGACGGCGACCACGATGCGCGTTGCACCATCGGCGGAACCCGCACCGATTCGTGGCCGCTTACCGGTCGATCCAAATATTATCTCCGCGAATCCGGCGTAAGCGGGATTCACGAAGCCGTGTTCAAATCCTTCCCCGAAACGCTGGAAATTTACGGCTACCGGCACGATTTCAGCAACTACGGCCTGTCCTTCCTTTCCGGCGAACCGGAAGAGTCGCGGATCAACGGCCTCGTGCAAGTGCCTTATCCCTCCAACTTCGATATCGAGTACACTGAAATGATGCTCGACTGCATGGGCGAAATCCTCACCGCCGACGTTTCCGACGCACCCGATAAAACCCTGACCTACTGGAACGCCATCATCAACCCCGGCTCCCTCTTCTATGCCCCGATGGAAGGCAGCTCCTGCGGAAACAGCAAACGCGCACTCTGCCTCGGCATCACCACCGCCTGTGCAAATATCGACAAACCGCTCTCCGGAATTCTCGGATTCCTGAGTAACGGTGAAATCGCCGCCGAAAAGGACGGTGTTCAAAACGTCGATTCCCGCCTCAGTCTGCCGAACCAGATTGAACTCGACGGCCCGCAGGAGGAAACCTACTACTTCAACCCGATCCTTTCCGCCTATTATAATGATTACGGCGAACGGGACGGCGCCGACGAAGGCTGGATCAACTTTGCCGGCGCGCTGGACGTCGCCTATTTTGAAGACCTCAACGTCCTCTTCCACACCAGCGCCAGCACCAACAGCACAACCGCCCCGATTTATATGACCGGCGGATTCACCGACGGCAACGGAAATACCTTCTATTCCAACGCCGAAGCCTTCGACGAACTGAATGCCGGTAAACCCAACGGCGATGTTGATAATTTCCGCAACCCGAGCACCGACACCTACCGGGCCGTGGCCAAAAAGACCTGGCTGGAAATCATCGACTTTGAATACCCGCTGGCCTGGTCGCACGCCACCAAATCGTTCAAATCGCCGGAAGCCGTCAAAAGCGATCTGATCGTCATTAATGTTGAACACCAGACCGATTACCTCAGCGCCGAAAACGCTGAACTTTCCTTCGGCATTCAGTACGACGGCCTGCCGCAGATCAACCTCGCCAATATGGCATTCAATGCCATCGACGAAGCCACCGGTATGGCGCAGGCTTTCATTCAAAGTGTGGGCGAAGAACTGTTCAACACCATTCTCGGCGGGATTGACCGCTTCGATAACATACTCGCCGATGTGCCCGAAATGCTTTTCGACCCGTTGCTCGACGCCACCGTTGACCCGATTATCGACACCCTGTACGGCCAGCTTTACACCGCCTATCAAAGTGCCCCGAATTCGGATTACTATTCCAACCTGATCAGCAACTATGTGGCCGGCGTTGGAGCAGTGACCGCCGCACAGGACGTGCTGGAACACCTCGTCGACGGCGTCGGAACCACCACCAACATCCTCGGCGATATCACCGACGGACTCAATAAGGTGCAGTGGGCCATCGACGCCTTCACCGGCTCCGTCAAATTCGATCCGCTCACCGGCGAACAGCTGGCACAGCCGATCAACGGCCTGTTGAACCTGCAGGGCACACAGTTCGAACAACTCGGAAATCTGGCCTCCGGTATACTCGGAAGCCTTGCCGCCGAACTGGCCAACTCACTGGCATCGGAGCTGGAAACCTCGCTCAACGATGTATTCTCCAGCCTGCGGCCGGCGCTCGAAACCGCATCCGAATACCTCACCGAAGTCAGCGGGATCGTATCCAACGCTCAGGCCCAGTTGACGCTCATCGGCAGCTTCGGGGCCGAACTACAGAATGCACTCGATCCGAGCGAAATTGCCTCCGCCATGATGTCCGCTTCAACGGAACTCATCGGGCAGTTTGATGCCCTGCAGTCCGCCGGCAACCTGTTTGAGGAATACACGCCGGAAGAGATCAAGGCGATGATCCGGCAGGCCATTGAAGACCAGTTTTACGGCACCCTCGCCTGCTGCAATATCCAGCAGGTGATCCGGTCGCGGCTGTACGACGTGCAGGCATCGCTCAACTCAGCCATTGACGGTGTATTTCAGCAGGTCAATCAGGCCCTGCGCAGTGTGGTCAGTGAATACCTCACCGCCATCGACGAAGAGATCAACGGCATGCTCGGCGATCTTTCCGATATCGTCGGCGCCGGTCAGATCGACGGGTACGCGCACATCAAACACGACACGCTGACCGAACTCCGCCTCGACGGAAAATTCCAGTGGAAAGTTCCGGATGAAATGGAATTCAGTGCTTATCTCATCATCAAACAGCTCAATTCCGACGGTTCGGCAAGTTGCGGCAGTCCGGGCGATAATGCGACTGAAGTCACGATCGGATCGGACGATGTTGACCTCAGCTGGACCGGAACGGATATCCGGGCAAAAATAAGCGCCAAATTTGCCTTTGCCACCTCTCCGTTTGAAATCATCGGCCTCGGCGGCGCATTCCAGATGACGGAGGGCGAAATCGGCTTCGAATCGTTCTCCATTACCGAGCTATATGCAGCCGTCGCTTTCGGAAAATATGAAAACTACCTCTCCGCCGCCGTCCGCTGCGAACTCACCAGCTACGAAGTTGAAGGCGGCGTATTCTTCGGACGCACCTGCTCTCTCGACCCGTTCGCATGGGATCCGGATGTGCAGGGTATTCTCGGCGATCCGCCGTTCACCGGCATTTATGTCTATGGCGAAGGCTGGATGCCGATCTTTGACTACGGCTGCCTCTTCCGCATTAAAGCCGGCGTCGGCGCAGGCATGTTCGCCTTTCTCGAAGGGCCGATCGGCGGCAAAGTCTTCCTCGGCGCCGAAGGCGAAGCCATCTGCGTGGTGGGTATCCGCGGCGAAGTGACCATTGTCGGCATGAAAAACGGCGACATCATGCGAATGAAGGGCAAAGGTAAAATTTCCGGAAAGGTCGGGCCGTGCCCGTTCTGCATCAAGTTCAGCAAAACCGCTGAAGTGACTTACGAAAACGGCTCTTGGGACGCTGATTATTAAGGATCATCATGAAAAAACAGACCTCTATTAAATCCAGATTAAACGGCATTCTGCTCGGTGCGGCATTGGCCGCCGTATCGGTGCTGCCCGCCGGAGTTTCAGCACAGGGCGATCAGGGCCTAGGCGATATGATTTTCACCGCCGGCACCGTGACCACCGATTCCCACGGCCGCGAATGGGCCTACCTCAGCTGGATGGCCACCGATCTGGATATGCTGCTCGGCGTTCAATACGACGTTTATGCAAAACCCGGCGATATTACCTCGCCGAATCCGTACACCTTTAAAGGCACGGCGCAACTTCAGGCCGATCCGAACAGTATTTCCATTCTGGCCAACCGCTCAACCAACCTCGGGCAGAATCTGTCCGTGCTCGAAGATGCCATCGACCAGCTTTTCGCCGAAGCCATTCCCTCCGGGAGTTTATCGCTGAGTGAAAAAATCGCGGCCGTTATCAACGGTTCACTTGAAGACACCGAAATGTTCCAGAACCTCGTTTTCATGTCGCAGGCTCACCCCGCCCTGACGCTGGCGCTCGGCCGCGGCTTTGCCTGTGAAATCCCGAACACCGGTTACACCACCTTTGAAATACGCGATCACAACAATGACGAAGTGATCGGACGGCTGACCGTGGAAGGCGGTAATCCGCTTGTTCTGCCCGCTCCGGCAAATGTCATGCAGGTCACCGACGACTCGCCGAAAGGCCACCTGAATATCCGCCTGCGCTGGGAATCGCCGGATGCCCTGCGCCGCGTCTCGCTGATGCAGTTCGGCTACAGCCTCTACCGGATCGATAAAGACTTCGCGGAACACCCTTCCCGCAATTACCACATCACCCCGCCGCCGACCGCCACCCTGCTCAGTTTAGCCGGAAGTGCGCCGGAAGTGAAAAAGGTGAATATCCTTCCGATTCTGCCGGATGAAGATAACGTGGTTTCCAACACCTATTTCATTATTGACGACAATGACGGACTCACCGGCGGAACCCCCTTCATTGACGGCGAAGAATTCTACTACTTTGCAACCGCGCTCGATCTGCTCGGTCGCGACGGCGATGTATCCGACGGTTTTCTGGCACAGGCCTGCGACCGCGTCGCCCCGCGCGTCCCGAAAGATATCCGCACCCGCGCGCTTTATGATTACGATTCCGGTACCGGCACCGTCACCCAGTCGGTCGAAATTTCGTGGACACAGGATCCCGACTTTGCAGAAACCGCCGCCTATTATGTCTATCGCCACGACAGCTTTGACGACATGAACGCCAACGCGGGCGACCCGGCGGCCAATCTCATTTCCGGCCCGATTTCACCGATACCCGGCGCCGACCGCCTCTATTTCACCAACACGCTTTCCGAAACGCAGCAGGATGTCACCTTCTGGTACACCGTTCGCGGAATGGATGACGCCGCCTGCGGGCCGAATATTTCGCTGAACAGCGCCCCCGTTTTCGGCGGCATTCACGATTGGGAAGGCCCGGAAGATCCCGTTGCTTCCGGCGTTCAGATTTTTGTGCAGACGCTCATCTGCGAACATCTGAAAACCAGCACGCTTCCGCCGGTACCGGGCAATATTTTTGAACTGGTCTGCCACCGGGAAGATCCGTCGATCAAATGGGCGGAGTTCGCCTACTATCCGGGAGAAAAAAACACCAATCCCATCCCGCTCGGCCGCTATTATTTCCGCAAAGGTTCAACGTCGGTTTCCCGCTCATTTGATCTGCCCATTCCGCTCGACACGCAGGGCACCTTCTTCTGCCGGGTCGGAAACGGCACGAAAGTGAGTAACTGGGCTTCGGAATTTATCCGCACCAGCGGCAGCGGCGACATGAAAATTGAATTCATCGGCCGGGCAACCTACGGACGCAGCAGCGACCCGGGCGACGGCCCTCACATCATTATTCCCGGAGATCCTGAATGGCCGGTTCTTGAAGTGGATGTCCCCGCCGATGCCGGGGAATACCGCTTTTACCGCCGCGTTGACGGCGGTCCCCGGACGCTGATTGCGCAGGGTCCGACCACAAACTCCACGACCATTATTGAAGAGGATACACAGGCCGGCCTCGTGAACGGCGGAACCATCTGTTACTACTACCAGTTCTTCAGCTACAACGGTATGCCGGGGCCGATGACCAAAATCGAATGTATCGAAGTCGCCCGAACCATCGACCTGCCGATCCCCGACCTGAAACCGATCAAATCCACCGGAACGGAACTGGCCTCGCCGGGAATGGATATCGAGTGGTTCTGTCCGCCGCAGGGCGTTGAGCGTTTTGAAGTCGCCGTTAATATGAGTCAAAGCGGCTACCCGACAACCTTCAGCTCGGTTCTCCGCGAAATCAGCAATCCCGGAACGTCCAACTATATTGACGCTGTTGTTGATCAGGTCACAAACAACCTCTCTTTCGCAACCTATGAAACCGGCCGCGTCGGCGCCAACTTCGGTGTACCGAACGAAGCCGAATTTCTCGTCAATGCCGACGTCAATCTTAACGTAAAATACACGATTATGGTTCGTGCGCTCGGCCCGAACGGCGAAGAGGGCGAGTGGAGCAATGCCCGTGAATTTGAATGGAAAGCAGTGCCGGAAACCGGCCCGACAGTTCCGTGGCCGGCCCGCGGACTGCCGCCGGTGCAGGAATATACCTTCCACTCCGGAATGGCCGTTCACTTCCTCTACCCGGAAATCTATGGAACCATGGATCGCCCGCGCGTCGGCGTCCGAATCGGCGAAATTCCGACAACCGATCTGGAACAACCGAGCAAAGACCGGACACAGCTCTTAAACAGCAACGATCCGCATATTTACCTTTACCGCGATTCCGTAAAAACCAACGAAACCGTATTCCCCTGTGTGCTTTACCGCTATCAGATTCCATCCCCCCTCTACCCCGAAGTCAGCGGCGATACGGCGCAGGTCAGCGTGATGATGGAAACCATCGCCTGGGGGAAAGCAGCAGGAACAGGGTTCACCACGATTTATGACCCGTTCATCGCGATCACGAAAAAGAGCAGCGACCCCCAATGGGGCATTTACCTGCTCGACACCCACCCGGTTGCAAAAGGTGCGAATTATCGCTACCTGCTGCTCCGCTTTAAAGAGGACGGCGAGCTTGACCGTATAATTAATGCCGGTGACGTAAGCATCCCGGAATAACCGTTTCAGCAGACAGGACTTGGATATGAAAAAAGTGGAATCGAAAATGTTACGCGCCATGCTGATCGGCCTGTTTGGCGCAGGTGCCGTCGCAGCCCATGCCGGTTATGTCGCCGAAACCGGCACCGAGCTGATCACCACAGCCGACCTGAACGGGGACAGTCGGCAAGATGTAGTTGTGGTCGACAAAGCCAGCGGAACCTTCCGCGCCGCCTACCAGCTTGCTCCCGACACCTTCACCTGGTCCGACTCCCGCAGTTTGGGCGCAACAAACATCACCGGCGTAACTACCGGCCCGATGCTGGACACATCCTACGACGCCATCGCGGCCACCACCCCCCTGCTCAATAAAGTGAATGTGCTGGCCGCAACCACCCCGACCAACCCGGTTTACCCTATTCCGGCGTTTGGGCTGAAGATCGGGCCGCATTCACCGGTGGCCGTTGAAATCAACCACACCCCCACCCCGGAAATGGATCTGGTGGTCAGCAGCCAGCTGAACTCTAACACAACCGGTGGCGGACTCGAACTGTTTGAATCCACCGGAACCGCCATCACCCGGACGTTAAGCTATTCAAGTAATTTCATGAACCGGGGTAATCGCGTCGAATATGAAACGGGTAAAACCGGATCGGCGTTCATGGATCGAACATCCAATATATTCCGGATTTACAAATTCGACACCGGAAGCCTCTCTCAGGTCGCCTTCCGGACACTCACCGGCCTCACTTCGCCGGACTATTGCCCCATCATGCCCCCCGGCGGATTCATCCACATCTTCGTCTGGACGCCCGGAACAACCAATGTGATGCGCTCTGCCTTGAGTTATTCAGGAAGTTACAGCTTCAGCGCACTCACCCCGGTTCCGTTCAACCGGGCAGTGGAAAGTATCCACACCGTTCGTGCCAACGGCACTGACTGGCTTGTCGTCCTCTACTCCAAAGGCGATGCTGAAGTGTTTTCCTATAATGGATCAGGAAATCCCGTCCTTCACCAATCCCTGCCCTCCGCCCCGTTCGGCAAGTGGTATTCAGCCGTTGTGCCCAGCGCAAACGATCGTTTCACCCTTCTGACCGCCGGCCTCTCCTCCGGCCAGACCGAATCGGCGGAAGTATTTGAATACAGCGGAGGAACATTCAACGGACTGGGAGCTGCGTCTTTACCGCCGGTGCTTCCGAATCGCGGGCGCGGTAATGTCATGACCTTCCGAAACGAACCCTTTGTCAACCCGGTTCCCCAGCGGCTGCAGACCTATAACGCCCGGGACTGGACTCGTGAAGTCACACTGCTGGCCGGCCCCGCCCGTATTTCTGCCGTTCATGAACTAGACCGTGGTACCGTCGACGGGTTAGGCGACCCCGACAGCACCGTCATCGGCGCGGCTCACGCCGATGCAAATTATACGCTGGCAAATCAGGCTGGAACCACATTCTCCGTTTTCAACATCGGCATGGCCGTCGGCGAACAGGGAACCGAAGCATTCATCGCCCCGGCCCCCGGACATTACCGAACCGGCATTTCAGTCAGTTTCACCAACCACACCGGCGGAACCGTCTACTACCGCGAGTCAACCGCAACCGCATGGTCAACATACAGCGCTTCGTTCCCGCTCTATAAAGACACAACCATCCTCTATTACGCACGGGACGGTAGCGAACAATCCCCCATTTACACCGCCGCATACACATTCGAACAGTCCCCGAATGATCTGGACTCCGACGGTGACGGCATCCCTGACTATGTCGAAATCGCGTACGGCCTCGATCCGCTTTACAGCGGAACAGACGGCGACGGCGACGGATTTCAGGATATCGAAGAACTCATCGACGGAACCGACCCGACCAACTCCGCCGCGTTCCCCGCCGGAAGCCGACTGGAACAATTAACGGCATTCGATCTGCATTTAACCCCGCGCCCGTACGACGGCACGGCCAACACACTGACATTATGCCGGACCGGCACCGCCCTCCGCGCATACAGCGGTGCAGGCTGGCAGTATGCGTATGCCACCGCAACCAATCACGGTGTTGGAGGCGTCACCGATCCATCGATCAAGCTTGAAGACATTCCTTCCACGCTTGAACCTAATATGTTCACCGTGCTCACAGATCAACACTTCCCCATCAGCACCGCCTTCTCAAACAAAAACATCGGAATCGAAATGGCCGGTGCACTGGTTCCTCCGACCTTTTCCGCCATTGAAATCAATGCTCCGGCATACACCGGAACATCGCTTTCAACCGACGCTTCAAACTGGGTGGCTGCGGCAATCTCGGCATTCAGTACCGCCGCAACAGAAGTTGTCACCGGTGAACTGAACAGCGATAACACGCTGATCGCAATGATGGTTGAACGCAAACTCGCCGATGAACTGTTTGCCCGCGGCGTTTATACAAACCGAACCATCACCCTCTTCCCGAACCGGCCTGCGGATTCAACCCTGCAGGGCATGACCAAAGCCGAACTGGTTTCTCTACAGAGCCCGACAAACACCCACCCGGCGTTCCTGCCCTCAACGATTATTGCAGAAGTCGCCGCATTTGTATCTTCCACCAACAGCGACCTGCTGACCCAAATGACGGAAGATCTTTACGATGTCTGCAGTGAACTTTCGGATGCTTCGCCGGGCGCATACCCGCTTCCGATGACCGTACTGCGCGAATTTCTGCTTTCGGGCAATATGCACTCAAACTATGCCGCCCAAATCAGCCTGACCAGTAACCAGCTTGCAACCGCATACAGCGATGCGGTTTCATTGCTCGCATCCGCACCGATCCGCCCAATACAATCCTTTGATCTCGAAGTACGCGCAGGCTCATTCAGCAATGCCTGCCCGGTTCTTTACACCGTCGGCGGACAGGGGAAAAGCCTTTACGATGAAGGCGGCCGCCCCTACATCATGCCCTTCTCATTCGATCTCGGCATCGGAGCCGAACTCACTGCGGAAGCCTATACCGACGTAGCATGGAACCGCTGTCCCGGTACGGATCCGATAGAAGTCATCAGCCTAACGTTGACCGCTGTTCCGGTATCGTCCGACACCGATGTAAACGGAAACCTCCTGCCGGATGCCCTTGAAGCAAACCTCTTAGGCGGAGGTGGAAATCCGGCGCATCTCGACTCTGACGGCGACGGCTTCTCCGACCTACAGGAATACCTTGAAGGAACCGATCTGTCTGACCCCTATGACATCCCGTCAGTTCCGGCAGAAGATCTCAGTCCGCCGCAGATCACCATCACCCCGGCAGCTGCCGACACGATGCAGGTTTCAGTCGAATGGCCCGCTCACTACGCAAGCCCGTTCGTGTTTACGGTAATTTATTCCGACAACCTCGCATCACCCGGCTATGCAACGGAACATGAAATCCCGTCGGGTTTGCTCAGCACAACAATCAGCACCGGCTCATCCGATGCCCGCTTCTACAAAGTAGGTATCAGCCTTCGATAGTGAGAAATCGAGGGCACACGCGGTGTGTGCCCTCAGAAACGTACGTCCCGCATATGTTGATATAGGTGCCCCGGGATCGGCATCTCTTCCGTCCCCCCGGAGTCGAAAACCGTCGGCCATGATTGAAATCGCCTTCAGCCAACACCTTCGCCGCATAGCGGTCGATCAGGCTACAGACCCAAAAACTGGATCGCCATGCCGGATAGAAGAATGGCGCCGCCGGCCATGGCGTGGGCATAGCGTTCCATTTTGCCGAGTTTGACGAAGCTGATGCCCCAGGCGGATACAAGCACAATGCCCATCATGGTGGCGATGGTGACAACACTGAACACGGTCGCGACGAGAACCGTTCCAATCACGCTGTGTTCGGCGGCGGGATACATCAGCATCGGAATCAGCGGCTCGCACGGCCCGAGTACAAAGATGGTAAAAAGAACCCACGGAGTAAGCGTTTTGCCTTCCGCTTTTTCATGCAGATGGGAATGGGCGTTGTGGTGCGTATGTTCATGGGTGTGCTTGCTTCCGTCGTGCGTGTGCACGTGAGTGTGAGGCTTGTTTTTGATGGCGCGCCAAATGCCCCAGATGCAGTAGGAAAAACCGAAAATCATCATCGCCTGCGCGGCAAAGCCGCCGCGCATGGTTTCAAAGGCTTCAAGCTGAGAAAGCGCAACACCGATCGCAACGCCGATCAGTCCGAGCACAACCGAACTGAGTACATGCCCGAGCCCGCAGAGAAACGTGAGTCCCATCGTTTTTTTCATGCTCCATTTGCGGGCCTTGCTCATGACGATAAACGGAAGGTAGTGGTCGGGACCGATTAGTGTGTGAACAAAGCCGATGGATGCAGCAGTTATGCACAGAACATAGATCGTTGATTCATTCATTTGTTTTCTCCTTTTTACTGCGCCGCAGCGCAAAAATCATTCTGGCCCCTTCGGTGGTAAGGGCTTCTATTTCCTTTTCATCTTCCAGTGCGGTTTCTGCCAGAACAAGTGCATCCTTTACCACGCCGGCATCCAGTGATGTCGGTGCTTCTTTAGACAGAACTATGCGCAGGATCTCGCAGATAGCAAGGTTTTCCTCTTCGGTCAGGATGGTTTCCTTCAGGAAGGCGCGGGCCGCCGTAATGGGGGCGGACTCGTTTTGAACCACGCCGACCAGCAGCGATGCGATTTTTATGCGGCACGGATCGCCCCCTTCGGAGGTTTGCAGCAGGCTGGCAATTCGGTGGATTTCCATCGCGGCGGCATACTGTTCCGGACGTTCACCCGCCTGCTTTTTCAACAGGGTTTTCAGTTTGGTAATAACCGGCGCTGCGGCGAGGTGCTCATCGACCGACCGGCCGAGGCATCGGTCGGAAAATTTGCACCATTTCGCGCAGCCGAGGTCGATCCGTGGATTTCGCACCTCCTTCTGGCACGATCGGCAGAGACGGAACGGTTCATCCTTCCAAAACTCGATTTCATAGTCGCAATAGGGACAGGCGACATCAAAGATATCGTCCGGCGTCCAATAGCGCTGATCCTGTCCGGGGCAACGGGTCATGCAGGAACCTCCGCATTCAAAACCCGGAAATGGTCGGCGCAGAGGGTCTTAAAAAATTCCTCCTCCATGCCGTAGACAATTGCGTTGATCGTTAACGTGCAACTTTCGAAGGATGACGGCATTCTCCCCTTTTGAACCGCCGGCTGTCCGCGCTGCGTTACGCTGAAAACCGAATAGCCTGCCGGTTTTGTTTTCAGAATCGCCTTGATGTGGCCGATCAAAACTCCGGCGTCAAGTTTAAGGCTCAGTTCGGTCAGTGATTGCGCGATGGCCGTTTCGTCGACCGAATCCATTTCAAACGTCGCCGCAAAAACCACCGCGTTCGGTTTAGCCGTTATTTCCAGTACCGTCTCCTTCGGCTCGCAGCTTCCGATGATTGAAATCAATCCATCCAGCCCCGTTCCGCGCGCGACATTCATCCGGATCAGTGCAACATCTGCATTAACATCCGCGATCTTTCGTTCGAGATCTTCGACCTGTTCTTTGTCCACCAGATCAGTTTTTGTGATCGCCATAATGTCGGCAATACGGATGCCGTCCTGCACGATCGGAAGCGAAAAAACCCTATCGTTCGGCAACCGTTCGGCGTCGGCAACCACAATCATGGTTTTACGGTCAATCTCCCCGCCGTAGCCCAGCAGTGCCTGCCGGATCTGGTTGGGACTGGCCACGCCCGACGGCTCCATAAAAACAATGTCCGGCGCAAATTCCCGCTCAAGTTCAAGCAGGGTCTGCGTCAGATCGCAACGCAGGCTGCAGCAGATGCAGCCCGAATAGATCTCACGTGTATTCAACCCCTCGGCCTTCAGCAGTTCGCCGTCGATACCGTCCCGCCCGATTTCATTTTCAATGACCGCCACCTTCCGGCCCATTCCGCTGTAATGCTTTGCGAGCGACAGCAGCAGTGTCGTTTTTCCGCTTCCCAAAAATCCGCTGACAATAATCAGTTCCATTCCAAATCCTAAAAAAGCCTGAAGCAGACCCGTTCGGCCATCACTACCGCATCCTCGGCACAGAGAGCCCGTTTGGTCGGCAGGTTGAACAGCAGTTCTACCTCGGCGGGAAATTCGTCGTCGCCCGCCCGGCAAATGAGGGTCAAATAGAGGCAGCCGATACAGTGAATCTGCGCTCCGAAATCGCCGAGATCCACCTCTTCGTAATCGAGGTACGAAAGCGTCTCTTTCAATTTGGCAAAATTGTTGCCGTATCGCTCCGCCAGCGGCCGGGCCGTCCGGCTGAGAAACGGTTCGAGATAAAACATACCTCCGGGAAAATCGCGGAAATGAATCAACTCGTTCGACGGCTGCAACGGCTGTTCGCAAAGCAGGAAATGCAGCACCAACAGATGGTCGCGATCCTTGGCCGGGTCGCCGGACGGCTGCTTGATTAGTTCAAACGTTTCAATATTGAGCTCAAAGTTAATTGCAAAGGCGCGGAATTTTAGAATCCCGTTTTCGGGCTGTGGCAGTTTCAGTTGCGCACAGCGGGCGGGAATATCAACGCCCCTCAGTTTTTCAACCGCCATCCGGATGGCTTCTTTTCTGGCTTCAACCTTGGACACAGCTTTAGCCCTCGAAAATCACCGAGTTTTTTAAATTGCAAGAGATCGTAGACGCGACGCCCTCGTCGCGTTTTTCCTGCTTGAGCTTTTGTGACGGGAACGC
>QKFE01000007.1 GCA_003252225.1 Kiritimatiellales bacterium
ATCGCCACACTCGACATCGAAGGCCAGAACGCAAAGATGGAAGTCCGCACCGAAGTGCAGAATTCGAGTGACCGCGATCTGAATATCACCGTTAAAAGCACACTCAAAAATACCGACGGAAAAACAGTGGGCGGAACCGAAGAATCGCTTCAATTGAAAGGCGGCGAAATAAAACAGCTGGCGAAACCGTTTGAAGTCAAAAACGCGCACTTCTGGCATCCGGACGATCCGTATCTGCACTTCCTGCAAACCGATATTTATGTGGGCGGTAAATTGGTCGACAGTCTGAAAACGCGCGTCGGAATCCGTCTGTTCGAAATGCGCGGGCCGGACGGGCTGTTTGTAAACAAAAAATATATCGGCCGGCCACTGGTCGGCGCGAACCGGCATCAGGATTATCATTATGTCGGCAACGCGCTGCCGAACTCCGGGCAGTGGCGCGATGTGAAACTGTTGCGCGAAGGCGGATGCGGCGTAATCCGCGCCGGGCATTATCCGCTCGATTCCGCCTTTTATGACGCCTGCGATGAATTCGGGATGCTCGTTACCACTGCGAATCCCGGCTGGCATTTTTATAACTTCAAAGAGAAGGTGTTTGAAGAGCGCCTTTATGACGACACCCGCCAGCTGGTGCGCCGCGACCGCAACGTCGCTTCCATTCTCCTTTGGGAAACGGCGATCAATGAAACGCCGTACCAGCCGGATTACGCGATGAACACCATGCATAAAATCGCGCACGAAGAGTTTCCGTTTCCCGGCATGTACACGGTCGCCGATTTTGAAGAGGCCAAAAAGGGCGGGCTCGATATGTTTTACAATAACAACGACGGGAAGGTGAATTCGTTCAACCGGGAGTATGGCGACGGCGGCGAGGTGGACGATTGGTATTCGCAGAACGCGCGCCAGCGCATCAAAATGGAGTGGGGCGAAGGCCCGCTACTTCAGCAGGCGATGATTCAGGCGGATCACCTCAACTGGGCCTATAATGAAGACAAGCTGCGGATCGGTTCAACCCTTTGGTGCGGTATCGATCACCACCGCGGTTATCACCCCGATCCGTTCCGCGGCGGTTTGCTCAATGGGTTCCGTATTCCGCGCTATGGCTATTATCTTTACCAAAGCCAGATTGACCCCGATTACGAAATCCCCGGCATCGGAAAAAAACCGATGATTTATATCACCCACGAACTGACGCAGGTGTCGGACAAAGACATCATTATTTTCAGCAACTGCGACGAAATCAAACTGACCTGGATGGGCAAAGAGATCGGAACACAGAAGCCGTCAAACGAAGGGCAGTACAAATACCTCCCGCATCCGCCCTTTGTTTTCAAAGATGTGTTCAATTTCAAGGATCTGCGCAAGGTCGGTAAAAAGGAGCGCAATTCGGATCTGGTGGCGGAAGGATTCATCGGCGGAAAACTGGCGGTTACGGAAATCAAAAAATATCCGGAACGCACCACCCGGATCGAACTGAGCCTTTCCGGCGAAGGGATGGATCTGGCGGCGGATGGTTCCGATTTTATTCCGGTGCGCGCAACGGTGGTGGATCAGAACGGCGTGAAAAAAGTACTGGCCTCCGAATACGTCTATTTTGAGGTTGAAGGCCCCGCCGAAATTATCGGCGACAGCTCCACGTTCGCCAACCCGATGAAAACTTCATTCGGAGTTGCAACCGCCCTGATCCGCTCAACCACCGTGCCCGGAAAAATCAAAGTGACCGCCCATTCCGCCGGACTGGGTTCCGGTTCGATCACTTTTGAATCGGTTTCTGCAAAATTGCCGTTTGCGATGGATGAGCAATATGCCGCGAATTCCCGGAAGCCGGAAAAGGCGCAAGCCGTTATTATTACCGCCGCAGCCGATGATTCATTGCCGGCCGACGTTAAAGTGTTGAAGGACGAAGTGAAACAGCTCCAATTGGAACTGGTCGGAAAAGAGCAGGATATTATGGAGCTGCAAAGCCGCCTCGGCGAACACGGAAACTGATTTCCGCCCTATTCCTTTCGCAGACACGGCGTCCTCTCCGCGCAAACCGCGGCGGGGGCGCCGTGTTGCTATAAGGAGAAATAAAAATACCCGTTATATTTTTTCTGCCTAATTGTCGCGCAGTCCCCGCATGTAGGGTAAATTCAAGGCGGAAAGCGCGAATGACGGAATCGGAAATAATCGAAAAGCTGCTGACGGTATTTTACGAAAATCACGGAAATATCCGCGGTTATGTATTTGCCTGTACCCGCAGTTACCACGGCACGGAAGAGGTGATGCAGTCCATTGCCATCAAAATCGCGCAAAGTGCCGTAACCTTTGACCTGGAGCGTCCGCCGATGCCGTGGTTTCTGGGAATCGCCCACCATCAGGTGAAACAGTGGTATCAGAAAAATGAAAAGGAAGCGCGTTTTGTGAGCTTCGACGTGCTGGATGAATATATCCCGCAGTTCGGCGTATTCGAGGCCGACCAGATTTCGCCCCGCCGCCGGGCGCTACACAACTGCATGGAAAAACTGCCGGGCAAACAGAAGACGATTGTTGAGCTGCGCTACATCGATAACCTGAACTGTAATCAGATTGCGGGGAATCTCGGGAAGTCGGTGCAGAGTATTTATGCGCTGCTGAAAAGGCTGAAACTGGAACTGCGCAAATGCGTCGAAGTGCAGCTTGAACGTCCGGAGGCCGTCCAATGAAACCGGATCAGGAAAAACTGAGGGGATTGGCCGCCGATTATTTTCTGCGGGAACTGAGCGATGACGAGCTTGAAACGTTGCAGGAGGCTTTGCGCGCAGATCCGGAACTGGGCGAGTTTTTCATTAAGGCCGCGCGCGATGAATGGCTGATGAGCGATTATCAGGAATACCGCCGCGCGAAAATGATTCTGTTCCCGAAGCGGAAACGGCAGCAGACGCGTATCCGGCAGATTGCCGCAGCCATTGCTGTCCTGTTGAGTCTGGCAACCATTTTCATTGCGCAGCGGACTGCAATTCCGCAGGTGTCAATGGAAGAGGCGATGCGGGAAACATCGGTGGTTGCATCGGTAAAGGAAATTTCGGCACGTCCCGGTACGGCTGTTTCAGCGGTAAACAAGGGCTATGTCCGTGAATTGAAATTCGGCGATATGTTGTACGACGGCGACTATATTGTGGTTCCGTCCGGCGGCAAAGTGGACATCGCCTATTCCGGCGAGGAAACCCTCGTTAAACTGACGGATAATTCAATCGCAACGCTGCTGGATGAACAGGGCGCAAAACTGATCCGACTCAATCAGGGCCATCTGCTGGCCGATGTGCAAAGACAGCCGGACGGAAAACCGATGCGGATTAAAACCCCCGATGCGCAGGCCGTGGTGCTCGGGACAACGTTTGAAGTAGTGGTTGAAGGGATCACAAAGCTGATGGTCTCATCCGGCCGGGTTCAGTTTACGCCGCACTACACCGGGAAACCGGTGGACGTCGGGGCGGGAGAACAGGCGGATACTTCCGGGCGGCTCGGGCAGGATTTTGAAACAGAGAAGCGGTATCTGCACCCAGTTGAAGAGGCAACGATCGGAATGAAGTACCGAAACATCAACCTTTCTGTGGACAGTAAACGCAACCATTCCGCTTTATTGAAATTTGATTTGGGTGAACCGGCAGGGCGTACAACGGGGGCTGAACTCCGTCTGCGTGTTGTAAACCGTGTGGGCGACCGGGGCGGGGAGGGAACCATCCGGCTCTTTTCCGTTCCGTCCGATATGCGGCCCGAGTCAGCCGAGAATGTGAAAAGGATCCCGCTGGCGGTGTACCACGACCGGGTGAACGGCGGCGAGGATCTGGTATTCACGATTAATCCTTCGGATTTGAAAGAGGGCATTAATGCCTTCGTTATTGCGATGGATAAGCAGCGGGATGATTTCTGGATCAGTTCGAGTGAGGGGGAGATGACCCCCATGCTCATCCTGAAAACAATAAAACAGAACTGATTCATTAACCAGAGTGGTTTCAACGCCTTTTAAATCCAGGGCTGATGCGCCCGGCCAGCTAATGCTCTGCAAATAAATGTTGTATGCTTTTTTGCGGGACATTTCCGCCGCATTTCTTTTTACTCCCGGCATGAAAAAGAACATTCCAATGCCGGACTCAAACGAACAACGGATTCTTGA
>QKFE01000349.1 GCA_003252225.1 Kiritimatiellales bacterium
GAAGGTGTGCGCGCCGCACCGGTCGCCGATCAACATCGAATCGCACTGCGAAAAATTGCGGGCATTTTCGGCGGTTTCGGCAATACGGACCAAACCGCGGTAACTGTTCTGTGCTTTACCGGCGGAAATCCCCTTCGAGATAATCGTGCTCTTTGTATTTTTGCCGATGTGAATCATCTTCGTTCCGGTATCGGCCTGCTGCAGATTGTTCGTCACAGCCACGGAATAAAATTCGCCGACGGAATGATCGCCCTTCAAAATACAGCTCGGATATTTCCAGGTAATCGCCGAACCGGTTTCAACCTGCGTCCACGAAATCTTCGAATGATCGCCCCGGCAGTGTCCGCGCTTCGTGACGAAATTATAAATACCGCCCTTTCCCTCTTTATCGCCCGGATACCAGTTCTGCACAGTGGAATATTTTATCTGCGCATTTTCGTGCGCAATCAGTTCAACCACCGCGGCGTGCAGCTGGTTTTCATCGCGCTGCGGCGCCGTGCAGCCTTCGAGATAACTTACGTAGGCGCCCGCGTCAGCGATCAAAAGCGTCCGTTCAAACTGACCGGTATTGGCGGCGTTGATCCGGAAATAGGTCGAAAGCTCCATCGGGCAGCGAACGCCCGGCGGAACGTAGCAGAACGACCCGTCGGAAAATACCGCCGAATTGAGCGTGGCGAAATAGTTGTCTTTGTAGGGCACAACGGAACCGAGATATTTTTTAACCAGCTCCGGGTGCTCTTTCACCGCTTCGGAAAAGGAGCAGAAAATAATGCCCATTTCTTCGAGCTTCCCTTTAAACGTCGTGGCGACCGAAACCGAATCGAATACCGCGTCAACCGCGACCACGCCGGCCAGCACCTCCTGTTCGCGCAGCGGAATGCCGAGCTTTTCGTAGGTTTCCAGCAGCTCGGGATCGACTTCATCGAGACTTTTCGGCCCGGCGATTTTCTGTTTCGGCGCGGAATAGTAGCTGACCGCCTGATAATCGATCGGCGGGAATTCAACCTTCGCCCATTTCGGTTCTTCGAGCGTCGTCCAATGGTGGTAGGCTTTCACCCGCCATTCCGTCAGCCACTCCGGTTCGCCTTTGCGCCGGGAAATCTCCCGCACAATTTCTTCGCTTAAACCCGGAGGCAGACTGTCGGACTCAATATCGGTCACAAAGCCGTATTTGTATTCCCCGTCCGAAATCTGGTTGAAGGATTTTCCGTCTTCAATTTTCATGTCAGCCTTATTTAGTCCTATTTCCGCATCCATTAATGCGGTGTTAAAAATCACCCTGAATTTACCTGCTCATCTTTTGGCCATATCGGCCAGTGTCAGTGCTTTGAGGGAAGAAATGACCGCGCCGTTGACTCGCTGCCAACTGGGGCTGACCACGCATTTCCGCTCGCATCCCTCGGCGCTGGAACAGTCGGTGATGGCCACCGGCCCTTCGACGGCTTCGATGATTTCGGCGGCAGTTATTTCGGCGGGTTTGCGGGAGAGCGTATACCCTCCTTTGCTGCCCTGATGCGATTGCAGGATACCGCCCTGCGTCAGAATTTTGAGCACTTTGCTTACGGTCGGAAGCGGAATACCGATCGCGGTCGAAAGATCCTTCGCATTATGCAGCGTGTCCTGATTCTGGTTGGCCATATGCGCCAGCAGGATGAATCCGTAATCCGTAATTTTCGTAATCCGTAACATGCTAACATTCCTTAAATACAAGACCTTATTGGTATTGTTTGACCACAACCTATCAGAAGACCGGTTCGGCGCAAGCCTTTATTTCCAATTTTGGTACTATTTAAGGGCTGACGCGTGAAACGTGAGGCGTGGACATGAAAATAGTCACGAATCAGTCGTCACGAATCACGTTTCAATCGTCACTCTTCAGCTTTCGCCTCGTCCCAAAAGCGGTCGAGTTCGGCGAGGGTGAAATCGCGGAAGTCGCGTCCTGTGGCGTGGACTTTGTTTTCGACGGACTGAAACCGGCGGATAAATTTTTTGATGTTTTGATTGAGCAGCTCTTCGGGGTTATATCCGAGAAACCGGCTGACATTTACGGCGGAAAAGAGCAGGTCGCCGAGTTCGGCCTGTATTTCGGCTTCGCTGTTTTCGGCGATGGCGGCTTTTAGTTCGTCGATTTCTTCGTGGAGTTTGTCAAAAACATCGTCCAAATGCTCCCAGTCGAACCCGTGGCGGGCGGCTCTTTTCTGTACTTGGTGGGCTTTTTGGAGGGCGGGGAGATGTTTCGGAATACCGTCAACAATAGAGGCTGGTTTTTCCCCGCGCCCCTTTTCCGCCTTTTTGATGGCGTCCCAGTTTTGGAGGACATCGACTGAACCGGAAACCTGCACATCGCCGAATACGTGCGGATGGCGGCGTATCAGCTTTTCGGAAATGCCGTCGGCCACCTGATGAAATTCAAACTGGCCGGCTTCCGCGCAGATTTGGCTGTGAAAAACGACCTGCAGTAAAAGGTCGCCGAGTTCCTCTTCGAGCAGTGATTTATCGCCGCTTTCAATGGCGTCAATTACTTCGTAGGCCTCTTCAATCAGGTCCGATTTGAGCGACTCGTTCGTCTGCTCGCGGTCCCACGGGCAGCCGTCCGGCCCGCGCAGTTTCCGCATCACCTCCAATAACCGCTCCATCGATTCGCCTGCTTTTGCCATACATCCGCTCCATTTGTTAAAAGGAGGGGAACAGTAGCAGGATCGCCCCGGCAGGAAAAGGCCTCCTGTCTGCAACATTTCACTTTGCATCCGCCCGGCCATCATGTAAGAGCGCGCTTAAAGGATGAAACCATGAACAGGGAAATACTTGAGCGCTACCGGCGCGACGAAAAAGGGCAGCTGATCATCGATATTTCAGCTGCCAAAGTTGCAGACCTTTACGATGATTTCGACAAGCATGCCCCCTATATCAAAAAAGAGCTGGATTATGATCTGGTTGAATACCTGATTGATTCCGCCCGGGAGCTCGGCCGCGAACCATTCAGTATCAATTTTTCTTTTTCCGAAACCCTGTCCGAAGATTTGACGCAACGGCTCTGTAAAAGTATCCGGAACTATTTTTCATACCTGCTCCAGAGCAGTCGGCGCGAAGCGCTGAGCATCGTGCGGACTTCCTGCATTCTCGTGGCGCTGGGGCTGGCCATGCTGGGTATTATCACCTATTTCCGCCTCTCCTATAACGTCGAAGATTCCATTTTCAAAGGGGTTCTTTCAGAAGGACTCGTGATCGCCGCGTGGGTTGCCGTTTGGGAGGGAATTGAGGCGTTTCTAACCAAAGGGCCGACGCTGCTCAAAGAACGGAAAATTTACCGTAACATCATCAGCTCGGAATTTTCGTTTTTCACCCACTGACCGACTGCACTTCCCCTGCTTGTTTCGGCCCTCTTTTTTATATACACACCGCTGCCCGGCGGAGTATAGAACCCCTGAACCCGACAGAGGAATCCAATGACTCCCAACCCGATTTGGACAATAACAAAACAGTCCCCCGGCCCGATTTTCGCCGTTGCCCTGCATACGGCCCACGCCGTCCGAAAACCGCTGGAAAAACGGTTTAAAATCGATCCGCAGACCCGGCTCCGCGAGGAAGACCCTTTCACCGGGGCATGGGTGGATATCGGGGATACCGGAATCGTTGCAACCCGTTCGCGCTTTGAAGTCGATCTTAACCGTCCGCGCGAAAAGGCCGTCTATCTCTGCCCGGAGGACGCCTGGGGTCTTCCCGTCTGGAAAGTCCCCCTTCCGCCGAACGAACTGCACGCATCGCTGGCCGAATACAACGCCTTTTACACGATGCTCGTTCCGTTATTGAAAGCCGCTGTTAAAAAACACGGGTGTTTTTTCATTTATGACCTTCACTCCTATAACCACCGGCGGGAAGGCCCCAACCACCCGCCCGCGCCGCAAGAAGAAAACCCCGAGGTAAACATCGGAACCGGAACCATGAAGCGGGAACAATGGGCCCCGCTGATTGACGGGCTGATCGACGAACTGCGGCAATTTGACTTTCTGGGGCGCAACCTCGATGTACGCGAAAACATCAAATTCAAAGGCGGCGGATTCCCGGCTTTCATCCACGAACACTTCCCGGAAACCGGCTGCGTCGTCTCCATTGAATTCAAAAAATTCTGGATGGATGAATGGGCCGGAACATGCAACCGCGCTGAACATGCCGCCATCCGCAGCGCGCTGGCATCCACCGTCGCCGGGGTACGCGAAAGGCTGGCGGCCCGATGAAAAAACTGCTGACGGATCGCCAGCTCAAAAGCGTGCTTGAACGACTTTCAAACAACCTGCAGATCCGGCGCACACTCGAAGGAAACGGACGCCTGCATATTGACCGGCAACTCCCCTTCATCTGCATATACCGCCGTCCGAACGGAAAAGGGGATTCCAAAATCGACCGCATCGCCGTCACATCCGCCTCCTATCTGTTCGTCGACGGAAACAATAAATGGACCGCCGGAACCGCCGCACTGATTGAACCCGTCATCCGGAAAATGACCGATATTTTCGGGGCCTTTCTCGTCTTCGAAATATGGGCCTCCCCGCACGGGATTCCCAAACCGGAACAGGCGCCGCCTCGCCCCTCATTCACTTTGCACCACCGGATCAACTGTAAACTGCCCGAAACACTCGAAGAATCAAAACGCAGCCTCGGCGGCATCAAAATCCTGAAACAGTCCGCTCTCGTAGAAGCCCATGCACGGCGGATCTGCGCACCGGCGGGCCTCCAGCCGCTGTTCACCGGCCGGAAAATCAAAGAGCTTAACATCGCGTGGCTCGGACTCGAAATCACCCCGATCCACATCGACCCGGCCAGCGGAGAGCCCTTCCCGATCATGCTGCGTTCCCTCTCCCGGCAGATCGCCCATGTGATGGAACAGATTTTTTACAGCTTCACCCGCGAATGCACCACCCACCGGCCGCAGCACTATCACATGCTCGGCCGCCGCGCGATGGTTAAAGCCGTCCGCGAAGCCGACGATAAATTCAACGAAATCAGCAACTCCTTCGACCTGCTCCGGCTGATTACCCCGATCAATGTTGAAACCGAATGGCAGCGCTTTCAGCGGCGGCGTTTTGAAGTCGCCCCCCGCTTCCTCTACCGCCCCAGCCACGTCGATCCCGGCCACGTCAAAGCCCGGCTCTATTCGATCCGGCTCGACCGCGTCGAAGACCCGACCCTGATGGATCTCTTCCTCAACAAACAACGGGAACTCGACCGCCAGCTCACCCTGATTATGGATCGCCACCGCTCCGCCTTTCTTTTCGGCAGCCTCCAGCTTTACGGAAAAATCACAGAAAACACCCTCCTGACCGCCAAACAGATCCTCGAAACCAGCCACGCCCGTCCCCATCGTTCCGCGCGCGAACTGACGGCCAAAGAAATCCTTGAAATGGCGAAGCTGGAAATCAATGCCTACCGCAGTCAGTACGGCGGATTCAAGGGCGATGCAGGCATCAGCCACTCCGGGTACGCCGGTCTGCTCGTTTCCCACGGAAAACTGCTGATCGACCGGGGCGCATCCGTCCCGGCGGTACGGGCGGACGCACTGATCCAGCACGAAGTCGGCACCCACGTCGTCACCTACTCAAACGGCTGCGCACAGCCCTTTAAAATGCTCGCCACCGGCATGCCCGGTTACGACGGTCTACAGGAAGGGCTCGCCGTGCTGGCCGAATACCTCGTCGGCGGGCTCGACGCCGCCCGGCTCCGGCTGCTCGCCATCCGCGTGGTTGCCGTACACGCCATGATTCAGGGCGCCTCCTTTATCGACGTCTATCGCAAACTTACCAACGAATACGGCTTCACCCAGCGCTCCGCCTATATGGTCACCATGCGCGTTTTCCGCGGCGGCGGCCTGACCAAAGACGCCATTTACCTCAAAGGACTGATCGACATCCTCAAACACCTCAGCGCAGGAAATCCCCTCGAACCGTTGTTCACCGGAAAGTTTGCGCTCGATCACGTTCCTATGGTAAACGAACTCCTACTACGCAAGGTGCTGCTTCCGCCCGCAGTGCTTCCCCGATACCTTCAACGGCCCAATGTTCAAAAACGGCTGGAAGGCGTCCGGGAAGGGATGAATGTCATGCAGCTTGCTTCCACTCTTAAAAACAGGAAAAGAAAATGAGACTTGGATTTGTCGTAAACGATATAAAAACAGAACAGGCCGGCTACACCACCATCCGCCTCGCCATGTCCGCCGTTAACCGCGGACACGAAGTCTGGTTCATGGGAACCGGCGATTTCGGCTATAATACGGACGACCACGTTCATGCCCGCGCACGGACGGTCACCGGAAAAAAATACAAACTAACCACCGCCTTCCTCAGTGATCTGCAGGGCGGTAAAAAATCGCAAACCAAATGCATCACCGTCGATGATCTTGATGTGCTCATGCTGCGCAACGACCCCTCGCAGGATACCGGCTACCGCTCATGGGCGCAGTCCGCCGGCATCATTTTCGGGCGCGCCGCCATGCGCCACGGCGTCATTGTGCTCAACGATCCGAACGGATTGGCCAAAGCGCAGAACAAGATGTATTTCCAGCTCTTCCCCGAAGAGGTTCGCCCCACCACGCTCATCACGATGGATCGCGGGGAAATCAAGGACTTCGTCGAAGCACAGGGCGGAACCGCCGTACTCAAACCGCTGCAGGGCTCCGGCGGCTCCGGTGTATTTCTGGTGCAGGAGGAAACCAAATCAAACCTCAACCAGATCATCGAATCGCTCACTCGCGACGGCTACGTGATTGCCCAGCAATATCTCCACGCTGCAAAAGAAGGCGATACGCGCCTTTTCATGATGAACGGCCAGCCGCTTAAATATAAGGGGAAATATGCCGCCTTCCGCCGCCTGCGCCACGGCGATGATATGCGCAGCAACATCCATGCGGGCGGAAAACTCGCTCCGGCGCAAATCACCGATGTCCATCTCGCCGTCGCCGAAATCGTACGGCCCAAACTGGTGCAGGACGGCATGTTCCTCGTCGGCCTCGACATCGTTGGCGACAAGCTGATGGAGATCAATGTATTCAGCCCCGGCGGGCTCGGCAGCGCTCAGAAATTTGAAAAGGTCAACTTCGGCCACGCCGTGCTCGACTCGCTCGAAAACAAAGTCAGCTATATGGGCTATTACCGCCGAAACTTCGACAACGTCGAAATGTCCACCCTGTAACAACTCTGCGGGGTGCTTGCTGAAAAGATCCCCGATGAAAAATGGAGGGCAGCGCTTCGGCGGAGCCATTCCCCGCAACCGGAGGCTCGGACAGACCTCGCCCTCCAACCGGATCTATTCGGCGGTGTTCACAGAGGATGAAAAGATCGGAATAATGATTCATGCTGAAACGGCGTAAAACATGGCACTATTGAGTTTACAGAATATCCACAAAGCGTTCGGCGCAGCGCCGCTGCTCAACGACGCCACGCTGCAGATTGAGCGCGGCGAACGCATCTGCCTCGTCGGGCGCAACGGCGAAGGCAAATCCACCCTGTTGAAAATCATCAACGGAAATATTGAACCCGACGAAGGCGAAATCATCCGTCAGCCGGGTTTAAAAGTCCGGCGGCTCCGGCAGAACGTCCCGAGCGACATCCTGCTCACCGTTGAAGAGCTGGTCTTTCAGGGACTGGAAGATCCGCACGATGACTATGTTTCGCATCAGGCCGTCGATAAAGCGGTTTCGCAGGTTTCGCTGGAAAACCAGTTCCGATTCAACGAACTTTCCGGCGGACAGAAACGCCGTGCGCTGCTGGCGCAGGCATTGGTCTGCGATCCGGATATTCTCGTGCTGGACGAACCGACCAATCATCTGGATATTGAATCGATCCAGTGGCTGGAAAACTTCCTGCTCCGCTATAAAGGCACGCTGGTTTTCGTGACGCACGACCGCGCCTTTCTGCGCAAACTGGCCACCCGGATCGTCGAGCTCGATCGCGGCAATCTGAATTCGTGGGCCTGCGATTATGACACGTACCTGAAACGCAAACAGCGGCTGCTCGACGGCGAAGCCGAACAGTGGGCCCAGTTTGATAAAAAGCTGGCGCAGGAGGAAATCTGGATACGCAAAGGAATCAAAGCCCGCCGTACCCGAAACGAGGGCCGCGTCCGGGCGCTCGAACAGATGCGAACGGAACGCAGACAGCGGCGCGAAAAATCGGGCACCGTGAATATGAAAGTGGTCGAAGCGGGCGTTTCCGGGCGTAAAGTAATCACCGCGAAAAACATTTCACACACCTACGAAGGAAAACCGCTGATTGAAAAGCTCGATGTCGAAATCATGCGCGGCGATAAAATCGGGATTATCGGCCCCAACGGCTGCGGCAAAACAACCCTCATAAAAATCCTGCTCGGTGAACTCCAGCCGACAACCGGCTCCGTCGACCACGGAACCAAACTTGAAGTCGCCTATTTCGACCAGCACCGCGCCATACTCGACGAAAGCAAAACCGTAGCGGAAAACATCGCGGCGGATGAAACAATAAGTATCGGCGGGCAGAAAAAGCATGTACTGGGTTATCTACAGGATTTCCTGTTTACGCCCGACCGCGCGCGCCAGCCCGTATCCGTCCTTTCCGGCGGCGAACGAAACCGCCTGCTTTTGGCCAAACTGTTCACCAAAGCATCCAACGTTTTGGTACTCGACGAACCGACGAACGATCTCGACGTCGAAACCCTCGAACTGCTCGAAGAGCTGCTCGCCAACTATGAAGGCACCCTGCTGCTGGTGAGCCACGACCGCTCCTTTCTGAACAACATCGTAACCGGCACAATGGTTTTCGAGGGGAACGGGAAAATCGGCGAATATGCCGGCGGTTACGACGACTGGCTGCTGCAACGCGGGGAACAGGCTGCCGGAAATACGGAAAAGAAAACGACCACAGCTGAGAAAAAGACCGCAACCAGAAAACTGAGCAACAAAGAGCGGGAAGAGCTGAAAAATCTGCCGGTAAAAATCGAGCAGCTCGAAGCCGAACTCGAAACATTGCAATCCGCCATGACCGACCCTGCTTTCTACCAGAAACCCAAAGCAGAAATTCAGGCCGCAACCGAACGGGCCGAGGCAATTCCGGAAGAACTCGAAAAATGTTTTGAACGCTGGGAAGAACTGGAGAGTCTATGATTCCAAACCACGGAATCATGGAAAGTACGCCGATCCCCCTTTCGGCGGAAATCCGTGAGGAAGTGTGGCACTTGGAGCCCAAAGGCTAGGTCACATTTCACAACCGTGGTTTTTCTTTTGTGGTCGAGGAGCGACCGGTTAATCGTTAATAGTTATTCGTTATCAGGGTACTTCCCCTCTCCTATTCCGATTAACAAATAACAATTAACGGATAACCGAACCGAAGGTTCCCATGAAACGACTGATCTGGAACAGACATACAAAACGGGTGCTGAAGCACGCAGCGGGCTGGTTCTGTATTGTTGCCGGACTGATCATGTGCGTCACCCCGGGTCAGGGCATTCTGACTTTGCTGATCGGCGTTTATCTGCTGGCCGACGAAATCCCCCTGTTCGGACGGATTAAAGTCTGGCTCGAACACCGCTTCCCGAAAACCGCCGCCTACGTTCACCGTAAAGGCGAACAGATCCGCGCAAAGTTTCATCGGCACAAAACCGACGAACAGCAGCATTAATCAACCTGGAACGTCCATTTTCGTCTATATCCCCAACCGCATTTCTTGTGTCCGATTCTGCCATTCCGCCGAAAAAATTCCGCAGATTACGGGGTGGTATTTCGGGCATCCTTCCCGGCGACATACGGGGTGGAGATGGAGGTTCCGGCATAGTCCTGCCCATTGAACGAGGCCTTTGCCGGGGCATAAATCAAAACGAATTCGCCGTAGTTCGAGCTTTCCCATCGCGAACCGTCAGGGTTGAGTCCGCCGACGGCGGTGACGGACGGATAACCGGCGGGATAAATCGGCTGACCGGTGGGTTCGTTGCCGGCCGAGGCATAAAGCCGGACACCGTTTTGGGCGGCATAGGCCATTGCGGTTGCGAGGAATTTACTGTCTATTTCCGTCCCCCAGCTCATGCTGATGATTTCCACGCCGGAATTGACGGCATAATTGATGGCGCGGAAAACGGTATCGGCCGATGTGTTTCCATTTTCATCGAACGTGCGGATTGAAAGCACCGGTGTACCGGTATCGGTCGCGGCGGCTCCGTCGGGCGTAATCACTCCGGCGGCAATCAGGGAGGTAAGCGTGCCGTGCCCGGTCGGGTCGGAGATTTCCGCGCCGGGGTTGAGCGCGTCGTAGGTTCCGCGGATGGTTGCAAGCGTTGCATACTGCGGATCGAGCCCGGAATCCAAAACGGCGACGGCGGTTTCGCCCGGTCGCAATTGCAGATTCATCCCTTCGCCGGAACCGTTCATCGGCATTTTCGGGGAATCGATTTTCGGATAGGCGAGGTTCGGTTCGGAGGAATCGACGCCTTCGTGCGCGTTTGCAATTTCCATCGCTTTTTCGACCGGCATTTCATCGTTCAGTTTGATGCGGTAAATACCGGGCGGGTCTATCACTTCAACCACGGTGCCGCCGAGTTTTTCGAGCAGCGCATTTAAATCTTCGATCGAAGATCCTTCTCTAAAACCAACCATCATTTCGCCGCGGAGATATTTAATCCCCCCTTCGCCTTCGACAATATCGAGCACCCGCTTTTCGGTGATCGGTTTTGCCGCGGAAGCATTGCCGTCGGAAAAAATCTGAATAGAGGCCAATTGGTCGAAACTGCCGAGCGGCCCGCTGACCCGCTTCCATTTAATGAGGTAACTGTGCGGCCCGGCGAGCTGGGCAATCAGCCGGTCGACTTTTGTATTTTCCCACTGGCCGGAAATACGCCCGAGTTCGAGAGAGGGGTCAATTAAAACCTCGACGCCGCGCTGTTCAAACAGACGGAGCACTTTCGGAAGCGGCGCGCCTTCAGCCTCCAGCCACGCGCGGTCGCCCTCGATCCGCAGGTTTGCCGCCGAAACGAAAACAGGGATAAGCAGAAGACCGATCGGAATAAGCGCGTTTCTCATGGTGGGGAGAATAACGCCCGAACCATGAATTACAATGCCCAAAAAAAGTGAAAGCGCCCCGCCCAAGGAGCGGTCGGACGAGGCGCCTCCAGGGTTGGAGATCGGTTATTTGGTCAGCTTCAGCCAGTCGAGGTTAACCAGTTTACGGCCGCCCCAATCCGGCTTAAAAAGAACGACCAGATTATGAACGCCGTCCACCGGCTCATCAATTTTCGCTTCGACGGTTTCCCAGCTGTTCCATCCTCCGGTGTAGTGCACCGGGAATTCGGCAATCAGTTTTCCCCACTGGTTGTTCTGGCGGATTTCAAATTTCCCGAAGGTTTGGCCGCAGGCGATACGGGCCTGGATTTTCTTTGCACCGGTGAAATTGACGCGGTCGAAGCGGACATAACTGTTCGGCTCGGTTTCGCAGATGTACCAGCCGCGCTCGTTTCCGTTTTCAAAAAAGGCGATCCGGCAGCCGTTGATTTCGTTATATCGATCGACCTGAATCAGCTCGCCGATTCCCGGCGTTCCGATTCCGCGCAGCGTGGGAATGACTTTGCGGATGGTTCCATCCTGTTTGAATTCGAGGTAGTCGGCGCGCATCGAGCGCAGTTTATTGAAGCCGCTGATATCCCACCAGTGGTAGAAAAGGATCCATTTATCCTGATATTTTTCGACGGAGTGGTGGTTGGTTCCGCTGGAAATATTATCCATGATTTTGCCCTGATAAACAAACGGGCCCAGCGGGCTGTCGCCCATCGCGTAGCCGATGGTGTAGCCTTCGTCGGGGAAGGTGTGGGCGAAGGTGAAATAATATTTCCCGTCGCGCTTGAAAAGGAACGAGCCCTCTTTATATCCGGCCGGCAGGTGCTCGACTTTAACCGGCTCGGCGGCGATCTCTTTCATATTCTCTTTAAGCGGCGCAACGAACAGTTCCTGCCCGCCGCCGAAATAGAGATACGCCTTATTGTCATCGTCCACGAAAAGACCGGGATCGATTCCGCTGACGCCGTCAATATAGTTGGTTTCCCAGTTGAACGGCCCTTCGGGTTTATCCGACACCCCCACCCCGATACGGCGGAAGGCCGAACCGTCGAGCGGCGCGGCCGGATAGTAGTAATAATATTTCCCGTCCTTTTCGATGCAGTCCGGCGCCCACATGGCGAATGAATCCTTTTTGCCCCACGGAACTTCATTCTGATCGAGCACCGGCCCGAGATCTTTCCAGGTTGCGCCGCCTTCGAGCACAAACATGCGGTAACCCGGCATACAGAAATCGTTGGCCTTCCGTCCTTCCGGCGGAACCTGATCGCTGGAAGGATAGACATATAATTTACCGTTGAACACGCGCGCCGTCGGATCGGCCGTGTACATATGCGTCACCAGCGGATTCTGCGCCCGGACAAAACCGGCCGATGCGGCGGCCAAAATAAACAGTATAAATCGAGTTTTCATCAATGCTCCTTCCAAATTACGCCGATCCTTCCTCTCAATTATCGGCCAAAACGGAATGTTAACTATAACATCCTTTAAAATTATGCCAGTCCCTTCCGCAATTTTTTCATCCCCGTTTCCGGGATAGCGTCTGTATCGCAGTCGCCCGGAACCTTCGCATCCGCTACCCGCCCCGGGCGAGGTGTTTCACGTTTCGCCCGGCCGTCAACCCCCGAAGGGGTATCCCGTGAATAGCTAGGAGTGCAAACCCATGGAATCGAAAGGCCACCGAAACCAAACCCCGAAGGGGTTGCCCAACCCGCAGCGGATACAGAGGGAAACCCCGCCGGGGTTTGTGTGCAACCCGCGCAAACCGCGGGTTAAAACCTGCGGCTATTCACACAAATCCCCTTCGGGGATAATGGAGTCGACTTAGAATCGGACCGAAGAATGCGGGAGAATATAACAATTGAAGTGTCGTAGACGCCGGCAGACTCGTCGGTAGGGATTGGATTGGTAGGGATTGGGTCGGTAGGGCGCTTTCGATGAAAGCGCCGCTGTAGCGTCGGTTCTTAGAACCGATCCGCTTGCGGTTCTGAGAACCGCCTCTACATCCGCCGTCAGCGGACGGTTCGTCGAACCGTCCCTACCCGAAATCGACTCCCGCCGCTTCGCTTCGGGAGCACTACACAGGAACGGACTATCGGCACAGTGGCTTCCGGCACGCCTTTGTAGTTCCCCCGCAGCGAAGCGGAGGGGGGATTCCGCTCACTCCGGCTCGTCGCGCCTTGCCCCGTCCGGCATCCGCCTTGCCGGTGCACTGCACTCCTCGCTTTCAGGTCTGTGTAAAGGGGTCTCTACTTGCGGACAATACAGGCGCGGAACCCTCCGTCGTTGTCCGCGCGCGACGAACCGCACCCGATGCGGCTCGCCGACCGGCAGAACGAGGCACCGCAGTACCAGCTGCCCCCGCGAAGCACGCGGTCAGAGCCCGAACCGGCACCTTGCGGATCAGTAGTCACGTTGCCGGACGGGTAATCCCCATACCAGTCCAAACACCACTCCCACACATTCCCGTGCATGTCGTACAAGCCCCACGCATTCGCCTGTTTTGACCCCACCGAATGGGTCTTGCCTCCGCCGTTTGATGAATACCAGCCCATGACATCCAACGATCCCGCATAATCGCCGGTCGTTCCGGCACGGCAGGCATACTCCCACTGCGCCTCCGTCGGCAGGGTGTACTCGAACCCTTCCGGCAGGCGGCCCGCCTGCCGCTCCAGTTGGGTCAGTTTCCTGCAAAACTCCACCGCATCATTCCAGCTCACCCGTTCCACCGGATTCCCCCAAGCCTCCGAACCAAGTTTCTTAAACCAGCCATACCCTTCCTTAAATTTTGACGGATTACACCCCATAATCTGCTGATACTGCTGTTGCGTCACCTCCGTTTTCGCCAGCCAGAACGGTTTCGTGAGCGTCACCTGATGCACCGGCTTTTCATCGGAACCGCCGTTGTTCGAACCCATCTGGAAACTGCCCGCCGAGATCGGCATAAATTCCATTTCGACCCCGCCGCCGAGCTGTGCTGCCCACTTTTGCCCTTCCTTCGGTCCAGCTCCCGCCAACGTAGACGCGACGCCCTCGTCGCGTTTGCCGGGCAGCGATGAACGCGACGAGGGCGTCGCGTCTACATTCTCCGGGCGTTTCGCAGGCACTGCGCCCGGCAAAGCCCGCACCATTTCTGCCACAGATTGAAACCGGTTGCCCGGGGCGGACTCGAGTGCTTTGAGCACGAGGTTATCCCACGCCGGATCGAGACCGGAAACCAGTTGCGACGGGGTACGCATACCCAGCTCTTCGCCGGTCAAAAGCTTAAAAATCATGAGGCCGACTGAATAGATGTCGGATCGCGTATCCGCCTCTTCGCCGCGTTTCTGTTCGGGGCTCATATATTCATAGGTTCCCAGCAGGGATTTCGTCGAGGTTCCGGTCGAATCACCGCCAAAGGTCTTCTCATTCCCCATCGACATGGATTGCCGAACACTCAGCTCCACCATCGATTTAACCCACTCCTCGCCCACCAGTTTAACCAGTCCGAAGTCGGCGATTTTGACTTGGGGCGTGGAGCCGGGAGCTTGGGGCACGGAGACTCTCTGCTCCCCGCTCCCTACCCCATGCTGCAATAAAATATTGCTTGGTTTCAAATCCCGGTGCACGGCACCTTTCCGGTGCGCATATTCCAATCCACCGAGCATCTGTTTCAGAATCGGCAGCAGAATATCCTGCGGAATCTTTCCGCCGTAAGCCTTCACCAAATCCGCCAGCGTGATGCACAATTCACGATTGCCTTGTGCCTCATGCCGAATCCCTTCCGCCAATTCCATCCGCAGCCAGTAGCGCCCGTCCGTTTCGCCGAACTCATCCACCCGGATAATATTGGGGTGTTCCAGATTGGCCATCACTTTGGCTTCACGGCGAAAACGCTCCAGCGCATTGGCCGACGTCAAAAAATCCGCCGGCAGAAGTTTTAAGGCATAACGGCGGCCGAGCGTTGTGTGCTCGGCTTCATAAACCTGCCCCATGCCCCCTTTGCCCAGTTGGCGGAGTATGCGGTACTGCCCGAGCACATCCCCGCCGGACAACGCATATCCCCCCTTTTCCCCGAAACTCACCACCGTCTTTTCAACATCCAGCGGATCGAATTGATTGGCCATAACTTCCCCTTGGTAAGGATGGAAAGCAGGCTAACAGACGGGAAAAACGGGCGCAATCTCTCGCTTGTTTCTTTTTATCTTAATTCTCACCTTTTAAAACTGAACACGAAAACCAGTGC
>QKFE01000260.1 GCA_003252225.1 Kiritimatiellales bacterium
GGCCAGCGTCCAGACCACCCAGAGGGCTTCGTAGACAATATTGCCGCTCATTTTGGACGTGCCTTCCTGCCGGTCTTCAAAAACAATCGGGACTTCGCCGATACGAAACCCTTTCATCCACGCTTTGTGGGTCATTTCAATCTGGAAGCCGTAGCCGTTGGCTTTCACTTTGTCGAAATCATACGCTTCCAGCACTTCGCGCCGGAAGCATTTGAACCCGCCGGTCGGATCGCTCACCGGCATTCCGGTGATGAGCTGGACATAAACGCCGGCGCCGCGGCTGAGCATCAGGCGGGACATCGGCCAGTTTAAAACACGGACGCCGCCGCAGTAGCGCGAGCCCAGCACCAAATCATGCCCTTCGAGAATCTTATCGCGGAAATTCGGGATTTCGTGGGGGTCGTGCGAAAAATCGCAGTCCATCTCCATCACATATTTATAATCCCGTTCCAGCGCCCATTTAAACCCGGCGATGTACGCCCGGCCCAGCCCGTCTTTCGACGTTCGGTGCATCACGTGAATACGCTCAAATTGTTCCGCCAGTGCATCCGCCATTTCACCGGTTCCGTCGGGCGAGTTGTCGTCCACAATCAAAATGTCGGCATGCGGCGTGATATCCAGCACCGCGGCCGTAATCCGGTTGATATTCTCTTTTTCGTTGTAGGTCGGGATGATGACCAAAGTATCGATTTCGCTCATAGGCCGGAAAATGTACGGAAAAACACGCCCGCACTGCAAGTGATTAAAAGACCGCAGTTCCGCTTTCAGGCAGTCAAAGGGACGAACCGGTTTATTTCAGGTTTTGTCGCCCTCCAGTCCAATTGAAAGCCCGGCATTCTTCGGCCTTGCTACAAACCGATCAGCCGCACCCCGGTGCTCGAAATAACCACCAGTCGGCATTCTGCCGATGCTGCATCCGGATAAAACCGTTCGGCGGCACGGCGGTAGATTTCCATTTGCGCCCGATATTGTTCCGCAACCGACTCATCCGTTGCTTCCGTAAATTTATAATCAAAAACAGCCCAACCGGAATGCGTCCGGCAAAGCAGGTCAATCGTTCCGTCAATCAGCCTGTTTTCCGCCAGCAAAACAAACGGACATTCCGGGCGCAGTTCCATTCCGGCCGTTTGCCCGGCCATCAAACCACGGGTCTGTTCAATTCGGTCGGTCAAAACCGCCGCCTCTTTTTTATTCAGCCCGAAATCATCCCGCAATTGATCCAGCCAATCCGGCACCGACCCCGCCCAGTCATTCAACGCCAGCTGTTCCAGAACCGCGTGCCCCAGCGAACCCGCCGCGGACGCCTTATCCAACCCCTGCACATTCTCGGCATAAACCGGATCCGGCCGTTCCGCCTCTTTCGCCAAACGCGTAGCCGGCATTCGCTGGAGGGTGGGGGGCGCGGGGGGAGGGGGAAGCGAAGCCAGCGCCCCGGCCAGCCGGGCCGCAGTTGGGAGTTGTTGGTTATCGGTTATCGGGGCAGAGCCGGCAGCTTCATTTAAAGCCGAATACGGAATCACCGGGATTTCCTTCCCGATAAACGGGTCCAATTCCTTTCGCCAGCCTTCCAGTTTTTGCCCGACCGTCGCCGACGTAATCACCAGATCGCGCGCGCGCGTCATCGCCACATAAAACAGGTTTTTAAGTTCGTGCGCCTTCACCGCTTTTGCCCGCTCATTCGCCTCGGAAAACCCCGGCGATTTCACATCCGTTTTATCCGGCGCAGTAACCTTTATCCCCAGTTGGGCGCTTTTCTCCGGAGTAAAATAGATTTGCGCAAACCCGGTTTCGTTTTGAGGCCGCGAATTGATGTCCGGCAGAAAAACAACCCGCTTCGTCAAACCCTTCGAACCGTGCACCGTCATAATGGTGACGGCATTCTGGGCCGGATCCAGTATCGCCGCTTCCGGGATCTGCGGTGGATTTTTAATCTGTTCGGCCAGTTTCCGCGCAACCGCAGCGGGTGTTGTCCGCGCGCCGCGTTCTGTTTCGCGCAGCCAGTCGAGCACTTTCCGCAGATTAGCCAGCCGTTGCGTTCCGCGCGGAAGCCCCGCCAGCAGGGCGTCAAACCCGGTTTCATCAATCAGCATCCGAACCAGTTCCGAGGCCAGTTTGGTGCCGAGCAGCTCGCGGTAGCGGTCAATTACACCCGTCGCCTGCGAATAGTTTTCCATTAAATGTTCAACCGAAAATGCCCCCTCGTTCCACGCGAGCTCGGCGATGGTTTCATCGGACAGCCCGATCCACGGCGAGCGCAGGAAACCGATGAGCGAATAGGCGTCTTTCGGATTGGTGACCACGTTTAAAAAGAGGGAAACATCGCGGGTTTCCTGCCGGGTGAAAAGTCCGCGGCCTTTTCCGCCCAGTGTGTACGGAATCCCGGCGCGGCGCAGTGCCTGTTCGAGTTCGGTTTGGCGGGTTGTACGGCGGAGCAGAATCAGGATGTCGGAATAGCGATAGGGGTTGTTTTCTCCGCTCGGCTCGAAATTGCCGTTGTATCGGAAAAACGGCCTCCATTCTTCGGGGCCGTTAACCAGCAGCTGAATCCGGTGGGCGACGGCTTCCATTTCGGCGGCAATTTTTTCCTGTTTGTCTGTGTCTTCGTCGCCGTCAAATTTCAGAAATTCAATACAGGGTTTTTCGCCGGGTGTTTCAAAATCGGGATTGGGTTTCAGCCGGTCGTTTTCAGTATACTCTTCCGGCTGGTAGACCGATGAAAATACGGCGTTTATCACATCAATGATCGGGGCTTTTGAGCGGTAGCTGGTCTGGAGGTTTTCGATTTTTCCGCCCGCTGTTTCGATTGCTTTTTGGAGGTCGGGCATCACCTGCGGATCGGCGCCGCGCCAGGTGTAAATACTCTGTTTTTTATCGCCGCAAATCACGAGGTTGGATTTGTCCGCCCACAGTTTTTCGATCAGTTCGCATTGGATGCGGGAGGTATCCTGCACTTCATCGACGATGATGTATTTGAATTCCGGCGTTGCTTTTCCGGCGTTGAGCAGCTTTACCGCCCTATTTAACAGGTCGTCAAAATCGACCGCATCCATTTCGTGCTTCTGTTGCTGAAAGCGGGTTGCGACGGATTGGAGATAGCGGGCGAAAGCCTTGGCGGCGGAGTATCGTTCGCGGTATCGTTCGCGATCGACGGTTTCCTCTTTGAGTCCTTTGAATCGCGGGTAGATGGTTTTGGCTTCGCCGACTGAAAAGTGCCCGGAAAAGTTTTGGCCGAAAATATCGACCAGTTCTTCCGGGTTGCCGGCTGAGCTGATCGCCGTGTTTAAAGCCGCAATGGCTTCGGAAATTTTAGGTGTTTTCCGGGAGAGATTTTCGAGGTCGTTTTTGATTTGGATAAAGTCGGTGATGGAAACCGGGGGTAATGGTTCCGGCAGCATCTGTTCCGCCTGTTCGAGTGAAATACCGAGGCTTCCGGCCTGTCCAATGAGGGCGGGGACGGTTTCGGTGATACTTGCACCGAAGCCTTTGCCGGTTCCGATGATTTGTGTGCCGGAACAGAAGGCGCGGAAATCGGGGTCGGTTTCGAGTTGTTTGAGCAGTGCTTCGCGGCAGATCCGGGCGAGCAGGTCTTTGTATTCATCCTCAACAAGCACAGAAAAATTGGGCGAAAGCCCGGCGTCAAGGGCGTGTTCGCGGAGCAGGCGGGTGCAATAGGCGTGAATGGTTCCGATCGGGGCGGAAGGGAGCTGGGCCATCGCGGCAATCGCGCGTTCGGCGGTTTCATCCCGGTTTTCTGCTTCAGCGTTCCGGCGGGCTTTCAGCAGCCGGTGCGAAACGCGCATCCGCAGTTCCGCGGCGGCGTTATCCGTGAAGGTCATCAGCAGGATTTCGGCGGGTTTGATGCCCTCTTCCAGCACGAGATCTTCATAGAGCTTTGTAACGGAGTAGGTCTTTCCCGTGCCGGCCGATGCGTTGTAAACGATGTTCATTGGGGCACTATACGTAGCCCGGATTTCATTTGCGAATGTGAATGGATTTTATTCAGTCAGCATGAAATCGATACAGATCGGTTCGCCGGGGAAGGGGATCTTTTTGCCGGTGAATTCCGGAACTCCGGTTTCGGGGTTGAGTTTGAACACGGCGATATCGTTCGATTTCTGCC
>QKFE01000259.1 GCA_003252225.1 Kiritimatiellales bacterium
CGATGCAAATGTCTTTGTCTCCATTTTCGGGCACGAAGAAGAGCGCCGCGAAATGATCCGCTATCTGAACCGCCACCGGCAGGAAATCATCCGGCTGATGATCAAACGGGTGAAGCTCAAATACACGCCCCGCCTCCATTTCATGCTGGATGAATCGATCGAAAGCGGCGACAACATCCTCGCCATTCTGGCTGAAATGGAACGCGAAAACCCCGACGCATTTAAAAACGGCAAAGAGAACGATGAGACGCCGTAGCCGCCGCGAACCCGATCCGTTCGACGGCATCCTGCTCGTCGATAAACCCGCCGACTGGACGTCGCACGATGTCGTCGCGAAAGTCCGGAACTATTTCAAGCTCAACAAAGTCGGCCACGGCGGCACGCTCGATCCGCTGGCCACCGGCCTGCTCGTGTTGCTGATCGGAAAAGGCACCAAACTCTCCGACCGGATTATGAACGGCGACAAGGTTTACGAAGGCATCATCCACCTCGGCATCACCACCAACTCACAGGATGCCGACGGCGAAATCACCGCCGAAAAAGATGCTTCGCACATCACCCGTGAAATGGTTGAAAACGCCATCGCCGAAAATTTTATGGGTGACATCGAACAGATTCCGCCGATGGTTTCCGCCATAAAAAAGGACGGTGTTCCGCTCTATAAAATGGCGCGCAAAGGACAGGAAATTGAACGCGAGCCGCGAAAGATCACCGTATTTGAATTTGAGGTGCTGGGCTTCGAAAACCCGCTCGTTAAATTCCGGGTGAAAAGCACCAAAGGAACCTATGTCCGCACCCTCGCGCACGACCTCGGAAACGTGCTCGGCGTCGGCGGAAGCCTCGATGCCCTGCGCCGCACCGCCTCCGGCCCGCTCTCCATTGACAAAGCGTATACGCTGGATGAAATACTCGAATGCGACCGGGAGGCCCTCGCTGAAAAAGCGATTCATTTAACCGATTTGATCCGATGAAAATCATCCACGCAATCAACGAATTCAGGGACGGAAAAACACCGGTCATTCTCGCGGCGGGTTGCTTCGACGGGCTGCATATCGGCCACGCCGCAGTCATAAAAAAGGCGATCGAACGCGCCAAAGCCGTCAACGGCGAAGCGTGGGTTTTCACCTTCGATCCGCACCCCACTAAAGTACTGATTCCGGATCGCGCGCCGCCCTTAATTTTTACCACCGACCAGCAGTCGCTCCATTTGCAGGAAATGGGGGTTGATGGCTGCATTCTCCAGCCGTTCACCGTTGAACTGATGAAACAGGAGCCGGTTGAGTTTTTCGACAACCTCTGCGCCTGCATTCCGGAACTGGCCGGTATTTCCGTCGGTGAAGACTGGTCATTCGGCCGCAACCGCGCCGGAAACGCCGAACTGCTGGCCAAACTTTGCGGCGAGCGCAACATGTACTTTTCCGCCCACCCGCAGGTCTGCTGGAACGGCGAACGCGTTTCGAGCACCCGTATCCGCAACGAAATGAAACTGGGCCATTTAAAATCCGCCGCCGCCATGCTCGGCCGCCCGGTCAGTACCATCGGCAGCGTGGTGCACGGCGAAAAAATCGGGCGCAAACTGGGTTACCCCACCGCAAACATCGCCCCCGAAAACGACATGCTTCCGCCCCGCGGAATTTATGCCGCGCAACTCCGCGTCGGAAATCATTTTCACAACGCCGCCGCCTACATCGGCCACCGCGGCACCTTCCACGAAAACGAACCGCAGGTGCTCGAAGTCTACCTGCTCGACGCCGAAAACATCGACCTCTACGGCCAACACGTCGAAGTCAATTACATCGAATACATCCGCGGCGACGAAGTGTTTGAAAACGCCGAAAAACTCAAAACACAGATCGAAGCCGATATCCTTTCCATTCGTTCCGTACTGAACGCCTGAAAAGCCCCGAATCCGCCGATATTTTTTGCGCGGGCGCATACTTGACCAAAAGAGTCCAATATACTCTAATACTCGGAACACGAAAGGCAGGCTGTTTCCATGACGATTCTCTATTTTTGCCCCCGCTGGGGTTCCGAGCATATTCCGTTTGATGAATTCTGCGCACGCGCGGCCGATGCGGGATACAACGGCGTCGAAATATCATTTCCGCTGAACGAAGAGGCACTGCGCGACAGCCAGTTGGATGCCATAGCGAAATATAACCTTAAATTTGTTGCACAGCACTGGGAAACCATCGACCCGGATCCAGCGCGATATATTGACGAATTTGAAGAACGGCTCGAATGGCTGGCGGCAACCGCGCCGATCATCATCAATTCACAAACCGGCCGAGATTGGTTTGATTTCCCGTCCACCCGGAAACTTATTGATACCGCCCACAGGGTTTCCGCCCGAACCGGTATCCCGATCAAACACGAAACCCACCGGGGGAGGTTTGCCTTCTGCGCAGCCGCAACAGCGCAACATATTGAAGCCGACCCCGCCCTCCGCTTAACAGCCGACTTTTCCCACTGGTGTACGGTTTCGGAATCATTGCTCGAAAACCAGCAGCACTTCGTTGATTCAGCTATTTCGCGCACCGACCACATCCACGCGCGCGTCGGCCACGAAGAAGGCCCGCAGGTCAGTGATCCGCGCGCCCCGGAATGGAAATATGCCGTCGATGCGCACTTAGCTTGGTGGGATAAAATCGTCGAAATAAAAAAGGCCGCCGAAGAAAGTTTGACCATTACCCCCGAATTCGGCCCGGCAACCTATATGCCCACCCTGCCCTACACCCGGCAGCCCGTCGCCAGCCAGTGGGATATCAATCTCCACATGATGAACCTGCTCAAAACGCGTTACCTTTAAGCAATCAGATTCCCTTCGTAACCGGGGAGATCCCACGGCTGCGGAAGACCGACGGGGAGATTTTGGGCAACCAGTTGGGATAGTTTTGCGCGCTCTCCGCCGTTCATTGCAGTGAAATCGGCGGCAATTTTCGCGTTGCTTTCGAGCTGATCAGGCTCCCCCATTCCGATCACGGCGGAACTGACGCCGGGAAGGCTGAGTGAATAACGGATCAATTCACCGGAAGGCAGGTCGGAATTGCGGGCGTGCCGCAACACTTTCATCGCAATAACCCCCATTTTCCGTTCAACGGCCAACGGTAGCAGTTCGTCTTCATATCTCCCGTTTTCCGGTCGATTGGCCGGCAAGGTGGTGAGCAGCACGTCGGGGTCGTATTTCTTAATTACATCAATCAGAATTTGCGGATCGGCGTGGCCGCTGACACCGATGTGTTTAATGTAGCCCTTTTTCTTCGCCTCTTTGGCGGCTTTGAACGCCCCTTCGCGCGATTTCACATCCACATCGCCTTTTCCCGGATTCAGATTCATCAGCATAAAACAGTCGATCGGCTTGGTTTTGAAAATCTGGTGGCTGCGTTCAACTTCATACATAAAGGCATCGTAGCCCGTCTGCTGCGATTTCGAGATCAGGAAAACTTCATTGCGGCGCTTCTGTAGCACCGGAGTAACCAGCTCTTCGCTGAATTTATCGACAAAGGCGGTGTCCCACAGGTTAATGCCCAAATCCAATGCCCGGTTCAGAAACTGATGGGCAGCTTCCGGATCGCCCTCAAAAGGATTATAAAATGCGCTGCCGAGCCCGAGCCCTAAAATGGAGACGCTTGCCCCCGTCCGGCCCAATACCCGGCGTTCCACTTGGGGCGTATTTTCCGCAGCGTCCGCTGAATTGACCACTCCGACAAGTCCGCCCAATGCTGCACCTGTTACAAATCCTCGTCGTGAACCTCTCATAAAACCACCTCGTATTAACCTTTATAAGGTACAGCCTCGGCACGCTGCTGACAACCTGCGGGAGCGGAAAATTCCGCCCGGAGTCCGTATTTCAAATTTCGATCTCAAATTTCAGATTCCCCCTCTCCCCCGCGCCCCCACACCCCCATTCGCAGGCAAGGCCGGCAGGATGCCGGCGGTACGGTGCCGTCCGGGCCAGGGCTGATTCATTTGTTTTCCTTTGTGCTTGAAGGCAACCACGTTGGATTTTTTGACATAACTAGGCGGAAGGCGAGTTCGGAGCCGTCTTTGCGCATGGCGGCGATGGATCCGTTGGTGGTGGCTTTGCGGGCGTTGGGT
>QKFE01000077.1 GCA_003252225.1 Kiritimatiellales bacterium
GCTTCCCCGCCAAAAGCTTCCTTCAGTTTTTCAACAACCACGGACTGCTCTCCGTGAACGACCGCCCCCAATGGCGTACCGTCGTCGGAGGCAGTTCAACCTATGTGGAAAAAATGCAGGCGGAGTGGAAAAATGTCACCCTCCGAACCGGTTCCCGGTTGAACGGAATCCGGCGGATCGAAACAGGAATTGAGGTGGAACCGACGGAAGGCGAACCGATGCGTTTTGACCGCGCCGTTATTGCAACCCACGCCGATCAGGCCCTCAAACTGCTGATTGATCCCTCCGCCGAAGAACAGCGGCTGCTGGGAGTCTGGAACTACACCCAAAGCCGAACCCTCCTCCACACCGATCCAACCGTGATGCCGCCGAATAGAAACGTCTGGAGCTCGTGGAACTTCCGGCGGATTGAGGGGAACAGAACCTGCCTGACCTACGACATGAATCGGCTGCAGGGATTGAAAACCGTCAACCCCTGTTTTGTTTCGCTAAACCTGCCCGTAGAACCCCGGGGAATCATCCGCGAATTCAACTATGAACACCCCATGTATACGCGCGAAGCCCTCTTAACCCGCCCGGAGCTCAACGCGCTGAACGGCAAAAAAAACATCTGGTTTGCCGGAAGCTATTTCGGAAACGGCTTCCATGAAGATGCCGTACGTTCGGCGGTTGACGTCGCAAAAGGATTCGGGATGGATTTATGAACAGCCGAATCTACACGGGAAAAGTGATGCACATCCGGCATTCGCCGGTTGAGCACCAATTCACCTATCCGCTCTGTTTTTATGCCATCGACCTCGACGAACTCGATCAGCTCAACCGGCAGATCAAAGGGTTCGGCTACAACCGCTGGCGGCCGGTTTCGCTGCACGACCGCGATTACCTCAAAGGCCCGGGCGGGTTAAAAGAACGCATCGCCGGACTCGTTGATCTTTCCGGGGTTGACCGGATTATCCTCGTCACGGTCGCCCGCTTTTTCACCCGCGTATTCAATCCGGTCAGTTTCTACTACTGCCTCAAAAAAAACGGATCGCCCTGTGCGGTGGTGGCCGAAGTGAACAATACGTTTAAGGAGCGGCATGTTTACCTCCTCAATGCAGAAGGAAAATTCCCGCTGGAATGCCGCCACGAAAAACAGTTCCACGTCTCCCCGTTCAACCCGATGGACGGAGAGTATGAGTTTACTTTTTCAAATCCCGCCAACCACCTGCGCATCGAAATCCGGTTGGTGCGCGGCGGCGAAGTGATCATGGAAGCCGCCCTGTGGGGCGACGGGAAAGAACTCAATACCTCAAACGTATGGCGAACTCTTTCAGTCCGCCCCTTTTCCGCCGCCCTGACCATGCCCCGCATCCTCAAACAGGCGGCCGTGCTCTATTTCAAAAAGCGACTTCCCGTCTTCAAACACCCCGAACCGAAAAACCCCATGACGATAAAGGTCTGAATATGAAACCGGCCCCCTTCGAACAGCGTTGCCTGAATCTGGTGGATAACCATCTGGCGAAAATTAAAAACGGGCACTTAAAAATCAGGCTTCCCGACGGAACGGAACGCAACTATGGCGACGATTCGCCGCCCGAAACCATCGCGGTTAAACGCTACGCCTTTTTCACCCGCCTCGTCACCGCCGGAAATATCGGTATGGGCGAAAGCTGGACCGACGGCGACTGGGATACAGACAACCTCACCGGTGTGCTTGAACTCTTTATCCGCAATATGACCCAACTGAAAAAAAGCGGCTTAACCGCCGGAATAGCCAAACGGCTGATCCATGCCGCGCAGCATGCCCGCAATAAAAACACCAAGGAGGGAAGCCGCAGGAACATCCACGCGCATTATGATCTGGGCAACGATTTCTACCAACTCTTCCTCGATCAGGAAACGATGATGTATTCCGCCGCCGTTTTTGAGTCGGAAAGCGAACCGCTTGCCGCAGCGCAAAAACGGAAAATCCACCGGCTCATCGAACTGGCGGCCATTAAACCGGAACACCACGTACTCGAAATCGGCTGCGGTTGGGGCGGTTTTGCCATTGAAACAGCAAAACAAACCGGCTGCCGCGTCACCGGAATCACCATCTCCGAAGAGCAGTTCGCATTTGCAAAACAGCGCGTGAAAGAAGAAGGACTGGAAAAACAGGTCGAAATCGTAATGTGCGACTACCGCGATATGCAGGGCGCCTTCGACCGGATTGTCTCCATTGAAATGCTCGAAGCCGTCGGACACGAGTTCTACGGAACCTTCTTTGAAACCTGCGACCGTTTGCTCAAACCCGGCGGACGCGTCGTCCTCCAAGTCATCACCATCCCTGACCAGCGCTACGAAGCCTACCGCGCCAATCCCGACTGGATACAGAAACATATTTTCCCCGGCGGCATGCTCCCCTCTTTAACCGAACTCTCCAAAGCCATGACCCGGCACTCCGCATTCACCGTTGAACACCTTTCAAACATCGGAATCGATTATGCAGAAACCCTCCGGCGCTGGCGGGAAGCCTTCAACCGGAACCGCGAAAAACTGCTCGCCCTGGGCTACGACGAAACCTTCCAGCGCAAATGGAACTATTACCTCTGCTACTGCGAAGCCGGCTTCCAGACCCGCTTCACCAACGATCTCCACCTGATGCTCGCCCGCCCCGCCGAACCGATTTTCAACACCCCGTAACATCCGGCGGCGAACAAACCGCAGCTCAACCAATTTCGCCGGGTTTGCTGTTTTCTTCGCACGCCCCTTTGTTTATCGTTTCCCCGGATTTTAACATTGGGGAGAAACAGATGATCAAAGAAGCCGTCGCCAAACTCATCAGCAGGGAAACACTCACCCGTGCGGAAGCCGCCGCCGCCATGACCGATATTATGTCGGGCAACGCCACCGAAGCGCAGATCGGGGCCTTTATCACCGGATTGCGGCTCAATGGCGAAACGCCGGAAATTATCGCCGGTTGCGCCGAAATCATGCGTGCAAATGCCACCAAAATCAGGTGCGACGACCCCAACGCGGTGGATATCGTCGGAACCGGCGGAGACGGCGCGCACACCTTCAACATTTCCACCACCTCCGCATTCGTGATTGCGGGCGCGGGCGTCACCGTCGCCAAACACGGGTCATACGGAGTATCGAGTAAATGCGGCGCGGCCAACGTGCTGGCCGAACTCGGCGTCAATATTCAGTACACGCCCGCCAAAATGGAAGAATGCCTCGCCGAAATCGGGATCGCCTTCCTTTTCGCCCCCGGCCTGCACCCGGCCATGAAACACGTCGTCGGCCCGCGCCGCGAACTCGGCGTCTGGAGCATCTTTAATATTCTCGGCCCCCTCTGCAATCCGGCCGGCGTTAAAAACGGAATTATGGGTGTTTTCAAACCCGAACTGGTCGCGACCGTCGCCGACGCCTGCGCCCAGCTTGAAATGAACCATCAGTTTATCGTCCACGGCAACGACGGCCTCGACGAATTCACCACAACCACCACCACAATGGTCACCGAAATACGCCGCGGAAAAGTCGAATCCTACGAAGTACAGCCCGCCGGACTCGGCCTCAAAACCGCCCAACCGACCGACCTCACCGGCGGAGAACCCGCCGAAAACGCCGCCCTGACGTACGAACTCCTGCGCGGCGAAGACCAAGGCCCAAAACGCGACATTGTCCTGCTCAACTCCGCCTTCGCCATCATGGCCGGCGGCAAAGCCGACAAACCCAAAGACGCCATCGAACTCGCCAGACAATCCATCGACTCCGGCGCCGCCCTGCAAAAAATGGAAGCCCTCATCAAACTGTCGCAGGGGTGAAACTCCGGGGTAATTGGTGAGTTCCTAATATCACATGATCACACTATATCACATCTTTGAAATATATGGCGTGAGACCATCTACTGTACGGATCGTCAGGCACGGCAACAAAGAAATCCCCATCCTTAAAACGTTCACTGAGGATTTTCCTCGAATGGAAGCCTATCAAAGCTACCAACGCCCCCGCAAATTTGGTGATGCGAGCGCAATTGCAGTTTTCGCCCCTTACTATAGAACAACAGCTCTTTTTCTTGGACTATCGGACATTATTGGATGCACCGAGAATTCAAATTTCACAAGCCATAACTT
>QKFE01000085.1 GCA_003252225.1 Kiritimatiellales bacterium
TCTGTCTGGCGTAGCTGGCTCGATCTTTACATCGGTTATGGTGGTTCCGGCAATAAGCTGACCGTATCGGATGGCGGCAAGGTTTTTAGTGCTGATGGTTTAATCGGTGCCGGATCAAATTCTGTTTTGGTTTCTGATCCGGGTTCGCAATGGGCGCTTCAGCGCGACCTGCGTATCGGCGGACGGGGAAGCAGTTTGACAATCCGGAATGGCGGTGTTGTTTCGGATGTGAACGGGATGTTTGGTTTGTATGGCGGTTCGGTGTCTGTTTCCGGCGAAGGGTCTGCGTGGATCAATGCTTCCAATCTGATTTGGTTTGGATATTCGGACGGATTATCGGTCACGGATGGCGGGCGGGTTGAAAATCAGATCGGTTATTTGGATGGATCGAGCAACGCGGTGGTGGTGTCCGATAACGGATCGCGTTGGATTAACCGCAATGCGCTGATCATCGGACTCGACGGTTCGCCGTATGTTGGGCCGGACGAGGGAAACTCGGTAATCGTGTCAAACGGTGGGTCGGTTTATGTGGGTGATTTTGATGCGGGGTTGCTGGAGGATTTTGGTTCGAATGGGGTGGTGGTTGTCGGGGATGATTCGGGCAATGCGGAGCTGAAAGCGGCGAATGCGGCGAAAATTTCGGCGGATTATTTTTATGTGGGTTACAGCACCTCGCACGTCGGGCAGGTTGAATTGTCTGGAGCGGGAACGGTGCTGGATGTTGATCGCTATGTTTATGTTGGGCACGAGGGCAGCGGCAACGCGCTATCGATTTCAAACGGTGCACGGGTTTTGGCCACGACGAGTTTTATCGGCGATGAAGCGGGTTCATCGGGCAACAGCGTGTCGGTGTCCGGCTATGGTTCGTCGCTGGACAGCAGTTCCGGAGTTATCGTCGGGAATTGGGGTTCAGGGAATGAACTTCAAATCACGGATGGTGGAACGGTGGGCAGTTGGTTCGGCGCGGATATCGGTGCAATGGAAGGTGCTGACGGAAACCGTGTACTTGTCTCGGGAGAAAACTCGGCGTGGCTGGTGGGAGAGGCTCGGGTGTTTCCCCTGTATCCTTCCGGTGGTTTTGTGCAAGGCAGTGCGATGACTGCGGCTGATTTGTTATTCACGAATCCTCCAGTAATTGTTGCGACGTCGATTATCGTACGCCTGACGTGGGGCGAGTTGTCGGTTGGCCAGCGCGGTTCTTCAAATACGTTGGCGATTGCGGATGGCGGTTTGGTTTCCAACATTAATGGAGTGATTGGCGGCGGTTCGTCGAATGCCTGGTGGAATGAGGTGACGGTCACCGGAACTAACTCGCTCTGGCGCAATCGGGGGAACCTTTCGCTGGGCGGGTATATGTCGACATACATCCTTCGAGTGGATACGAACGAGACGGAAATAACCGAGTGGAGAAACGGCGGGCGTTATAATGAGCTGGCTGTGAATAACGGTGGTTCGGTGACGGTTGGGCGGGATCTGCACAACCGGAATTATTCGACGGTGAGCATTGAGCCGGGCAGTCAGATTAACGTGGTCAGTAATTATTATCAGGATGCGACGTCAGTGCTACATTTCGGGGTGGAAACGAATACGGCGGGAGAACCGTTAAATGCGCTGCTGGCCGTGGGCGGTACGGCGGAGTTTGAGGCGGGTGCGACGCTGCAATATACCAGCCATGTCGGACTGCTTGATTTTGATACGTTTTACACGAACCTGATTGTTGAAGCGAATCAGCTGATTGTCGGCGGGGTGACGAATGCGCATTCGCTGGATTTGGAGATGCTGAATCTGGAGGGCTCGCTGGTTGACGTGATTCTGTGGGAAAATGAGCAGGATATTTATGGTCTGATTGGTCGCCGGTATTTGGTGGATACCACCGGGTTTGATCCGGATTCGATGCTGGGCCGTTTGGTGCAGGAGATTGATGATTTGTCATTAACCGGAAATACAGGTGCTTCGACAATGGTGAACCGACTGAATCAAATGTCGGCCAGTCAGCAGGCGGCGCAGCTGACGCAGCTTTATCAATACGGCACGCCCAACTATCTGCACGGGCAGGGAATGACGGAAGGGATGAAAGAGGTGTACAAGCACACATCCCGTAAAACGGCGCAACCGGCGGCGGAAACAGTTGAAGGGCCGGGCGGACCGTATGATCCGGATCAGAAACTGCGGGCGTGGATTAAGCCGTATGGCACGTGGGCGGAATATTCGGAGCAGGGCGCTTTCAGCGGATATGACCACACCGCCTACGGCACCGTTGTCGGGTTCGATTTCCCGCTCGAACGGGCGCTGCTGGGAATCGCCGGGGGTTACGCCGATTCCGATATTTCGCAGGATAATGGCGACCGGAGCGACGCCGAAACCGGCTATGGCATTGTTTATCTCACACTGGGTTCGGAAAGCTGGTTCGGCGATGCGAACTTCGGCTATGGCCGCAGTAAAATTGAAGACCGTTCCGGCACGGTGTTCGGGAATTCCGCCGATTACAATGCCGACAATTTGGCGGCTTATCTGGGCGCGGGAAAAGAGATGAAATCGGACAGCGGCGCGGTTCAGCTCACCCCGAAAGCATCCGTTCTTTACAGCCGGTATGCGCAGCAGGGGTACACCGAAAAATCAACATCCGGTGTTGCGCGGGAGGTTGATGCGTATGGGCGCAACAGCTGTGTTTCGAGTCTGGGCGCGGCGCTGGCCTTCCAAAAGGAGTTTGAAACGGTGGTCTGGAAACCGGAAGCGCGCCTCTATTGGCTGCACGAATTTCTGGATGACGAAGATGAAGTGAGTTACCGGCTGGTCGGCGGAAGCGGGCAGTATCACTTTTTAACACCGGCCCCGGAATCGGACGTGCTCGAAGCGGGCATCGGGCTGACCTGCCAGCTACGCGATACGCTCGGTTTGGTGCTCGATGTTGACGGCCGTTTCGGCGAGGACTATTCCGCCTACACCGTCAGCGGACGCATTTCATACGCGTTCTGATTTTGGAGATTCCATGAGGGTTGAGACTCGTTGGCAAGCGTCGCCACGGTTTCGTGGTTTGGCTGTCAAAGCACGGCATCCGCAAGGAGATCTTTTGCATTGCAACGCAAGGCTTCGGCAATGCGGATGAGATTCAGGACTGTGAGGTTTTGCTCCCCCCGTTCAACTTTCCCAATGTAGTTGCGGTGAACTTCTGCCAATTCAGCGAGTTTTTTGTTACCGACCAAATTGATGTCGTAGAGTCTGACCAAATTAAACCGGCATAAATCCGGCCGATTCCCACGCTGTGACTGTATAAATGTTCCCGCTGACGTCGTATGCACGTCTCGGGATTGCGATGTCGCTGGCCGGATAAAAATGACCGCACCGGTTTTATTGCCGATGCGGTCGTATTGTTTTATGCGGTTTATGATGTCTGCGGCTACATGAATTCCTCCAGTTTTTCCATCGCTTCGTTGAAGCGCATCCCCATGACCTGCATGAGCAGGTCGACGGCGTTGCCACCGCTCCGGTCCTGCGGACAGCTCCAGTAGTGCTCCTTGATGATGACGGGGCTGGAAAGGCCGAGGACTTCTATGTTCCCGTTTTCAAGCTCCCGGAGCCGGTATCCCATTCTTTCGAGCAGGGTGCAGGGTGCGGAAGTGTGCCATGAATGAGCGGGAGCGAAGCTCCTGCTCGGAACTATAAAGGAGATGAAGGAATGAAAAGACCCTTCGGAGGCGGCTTGCAGGAGCAGCCTTCAAACCGGCTGGAGCTGCTGTGGTTAAGAGCTGTGGTGGTGAGCGTCCAGTTAAAAGGCCCGGCGTTTGATCGGGTCAGGTGTGGATCTGAAAGACGAGCGTAAGCGAACCGACCGATGAGGTGTCGTTACCTCCGACATTGATGTCAAAACCGAGGAATTTTCGCATCTTCGGGATAAGTGCGGGCATTACCTGTTTATGGACTGCATGGCATCCGGCATATAGGCGGCGTGAGTCAGGTCTGGGCTCTTTTATGGAACATGGGAACCTGTCGTTGCGATGTGAAGGGAGCGATTTCAAGCGGAAGCCCTGCGAGAATCTGAGTACCGATGCGCAGCACAGGGGCGGAGCGTTCTGTAGTAGTGTTGAAGCGGCTGTA
>QKFE01000330.1 GCA_003252225.1 Kiritimatiellales bacterium
AAAGCAGAGGCAAGAGCACGATCAACATAAGCGTTATTATATTCTGAAAACCTGAAAAATTCATCCTCCGGACAGTTTAAAAACACGTCAGAAAGCCCCCTGCCTGTTGTATGCCCCAGTCGCACATTATGGTACTTACTTCGCACTTTCTCGGAGCGTTCAATATTTCCACAATCCCAGCATGAACTTGCCACATATGAACGCATCGCCTTTTTGACTCGCGAAGAAAAGAGCATTGATCCCGCCAGATTTTCAGCATCGTCAAAGCATGCATTGGCCCGCTCGGTTAACCTACTCCTGAAGAGGTGCTCCGCCACCGAACAAAGGTTTACGGCTTCATCTTTCTTTGACGGCGATTTCCGCGCAAAACGCTCTGCCTGAATACGGAAGCTTTCCGCAGCATCAGCATCGCCGGATTCCTGATTGACTTCAGCCAAAGCCAGGCTCAACCGAACCTTTACATATACGTCTTTTTCCTCGTTAAAGTTCGGGAGTATTTCCTGTTTATGCATCAACGCAGCCACCCCGCAAATCTGTTTACGAATAGTCGGCCAGCAATTGTAATCCCAAGAATCGTCCTCCGTCAGAGGATCATCAACATGCGACGGCTTGTTATACTTCACGGAAACCAACCACTCCTCGTTCATCCGCCGCACCGCTTCACGGCAGCACCATTCCGCCTCAGAAACCCTCCCTGTTTCCCCCAGCTTTTCCGCCAGCTTTACCAGATGGGCAGATAAATGCCCCGACATACGGTGATAATCAAAACGATGATGGGAATTTCGTTTACAAACCGACAGCGCTTCATCGTACATTCCGGCATTGGCCAGCACCTCGACGTATTTCGCCTCAAAACTCAAATAAGAATGCATGTAGCCGGCATCATTTTCAGAGATAATTTCCTGCGCAAGTTTATCACTCTCGCTTAAAAGTGACCGGCATTTTTCTTTTTCCCCCAGCCTGTAATACAGCCCGGCAAACTCCGCCAGATCACAGGCATCATTTCCATGATTTTCTTTTAACTTCAGAGCGAAAGAACTCCCCCACTCTAACACTTTAAGTGCATCCTTCTCTCTTCCGGTCTTGATCAGTTTTTCTATGAGCTCAACAGTTTTCTTTCCCTTCCCGAAATTCCTGCTCCACTCAATCTGGCAGAAAGCATCGGCGGCTTTTGAATAAGCAATCCCCGCCTGCTCCATATTGCCAAGTTTTTCATAAGCACCGCCGATACCTGTAAACAAAGCCTGCCTGTGAATATTTTCGGAAAGTTGTTCTGCCCGCTGAGAAGCCCGTTTCAGCCACAGAACCGGATTACGCAGTGCATCTTCACCTCCCCCGGTTAAAGCCTTTTCATAATACTCGTATGCTGAATTCTGATGGCCAGCCGCCTCTGCTTCCTCTGCCTTCTTCAGGGCGCGGGCATAAGCTGCCTCTTTTTCAAGGGCAGCCAAACGGACCTTTAACGCCTGAGCCTTTTCCTGATTCTGATAACCGCTCTCTTCCGCCTTCTTCAAAAATCCGGCAGCTGCCGAAAGATCGACCTCATCCAGAGCCGCCTCCGCATCGTTAACCGCCTGATAATAATCAGGCTCCACTTTGCTATCCGTAACTTTTGAAATGATGAAGTTTAGCATCGCAACCGCTTTTTCGTATCCGCTTTTCGCCGCATCAAACTTCAACGCCTTTTCATCCACTTCCGCTTGCGATACCAACAGAAGCACATTGCCCCACTCTTTTGCGGCATAACGCTGAATCTCTTCAACCGTATATCGGCATCCCATTTTTTCAGTTTCCCAATCCCTTTTTGCGCTAAGCATCGCCTCCTTTTTTCCAGCTTCGGCACACGCAAACGTGATGATTTTTTTAAGCTCCGCCACAGCATTGATGTATCCGGATTTTGCGGCTTCAAACCGCATGGCTTTTTTATCCGTTTCCGCCTGCGCTGCAATCTGCTGAATACCCCCCCACTCTTTTGCAGCATACCGTTCAACTTCCGCTTTCGGGAAATTAACCGCTTTAATCGCAGAATCCCAACCACCCTTTGCCGCCAGCATTGCCTTCTCTTTCTCCTGCTCGGCATCGGCCAAGCGACTGGCTTTCGCCACTGAGGCAGAAAGGCTGAGATATGCCTTTTCACCACCAACCGGATCCGTCAGCGACTGCACCTTCAGTAATTCCCCGGCAATTTTGTCAGCCTCTGTCGGAACATACTTTTTCAGCCTCGTCCTCTCGGCACTCCAGACGGATGAAAAACCGGATTCTGCCTTGAGCAGATGCTCGATTCGAAGACGGATACCTTCCACCAGTTGTCCGGCTTCAGAATAATTTTCAATCGCAGTCAGTGGACTTCCGGGAGCTTCCGCAGCAACAACCAGTTGCCCAGCATTTTTCCAATCATTACCGCCAAACTTTGCCAGCGATTCAGACTGTCCATTGACGGCCTGCAAATAATCCTCTTTTGCGCACAGCGCTTTTTGAAGCAGTTCAAGATCACCCCGGGTGTTGTAACGGCTGCCCAGCCTTTCGGCGACGGCTTTGGCTTCGACCAGTTGCTTATGTTCAACGGCTTTTTGGAATGCGTTTTTGCGGGCTGCCAATACAGCTTGATCGACCGCGACAGCTGCAACAATAACACCGGTTGCCGCAATTGCACCGCGTACCATCTTTTTCTTTCGCCGTGCGGCAGCTTCGGCCTTTTTGCGTGCAATCTGCTCGGATTTCTCTTTTTCAAAATCGGCAATGCGTTTTTCGAGGTCTATTTGTAACTGCTTCTGATCGTCGGACAACTCTTTCAGCTTAGAGAGAGCTATCACCAATCCGAGGAACTGATTGTAGACGGTGCTTCCAGCTCCGTTGTCCTGTTGCTGTCCAACGAAGTTGGACGCTTCGTCTACTCTGAATTCCAGCCGTCCAATCTCAGCCAGTGCCTGTTCAGCATCGGCAGTTTTTTTGCCCAGCGTTGTCCGCAGCTCTTCCCCTCTTTTTCCGGGTAGACGTATTTCTGCGTTAAAGGCCTTGGCCTCTTTTACGACCCGGCTCCATTTTCGCTCCTCAGCAAATGATTCCATCCGCCGGAGGGTTTCCTGCGCAGCGAGAAATCCATCGACATCCGTGCCGCAGGAACCGCAGAACTGTTTATTGACGAAGTTTTCTTTTTCACATTCGGGGCAGACGCGGAACATTCCGCCGCCGCAGCCTTCACAGAATTTAACATCCGCCGGGTTTTCCGTCCCGCAAGCCGGGCACGTGTTGGAATTGGCGACTGCCGATTGCTTATTTTTGATTGAAAACCCCGTGTTTCCGACTCCCTGCTCCACGTTCTCCAGCGTCTGCAGCAATTCATCGGCGCTGAAATAGCGCTCTTCGGCTTTGGATTTGATGCACTTAAAAATGACGTCGGCCAATTCTTTCGGCGGCGGGATTTCGTCGGGATCAACATTGTCGGGAATTTCGCCAGTCACCATTTCGTAAAGGGTTTTCCCGAGGGCATAAATATCGGCAGTGTGATTGACGCTTTTTGCGTCGCGCCGCTGTTCGGGCGGCATGTACCACGGCGTACCCATTCCGTAGCCGGACATGGAAAGCTCGGAATCGCGCCCGGCCTGCGCCAGCCCGAAGTCCACGATTTTTGGGATCAGCTCCCCGTTATCGTTCTGCAATAAAATATTGGCCGGTTTGATATCGCGGTGAACAAGATTTTTGCGGTGGGCATAGGAAAGCCCCTGCACAATACCGCGCATCAGCCTGAGGGCATCGCTAAGTTTGAGCCGGCTTTTCTCTTTCAGCAGCTCGCGGAGGGTTCCGCCTTCGACATATTCCATCACCAAATAGATGCCGTCGGCATCTTCACCGACATCGTAAACGCCAACGATGTTACGATGGTTGAGCCCGGCAATAACCCGTGCTTCGCGTTTAAATCGTTCAATAGTCTGTAGATCTGCTTCACCGGCGTTTTTGAGCAGTTTTTTAACGGCAACCGGCCGGTGCAGTTTTTTGTCCGTTGCTTTGTAAACGACCGCAAAGCCGCCCCGCCCGATTTCTTCGAGCAATTCATAGCGATTCGAAAGCGGTTCGTGTTGCAGGCTGCGATCCGAACCGTTGCCCGGCAAAGCCATCGTCTGCATATTTCCGAGTGAAAAGTCCGTTGGCTCGGTCAGAACCTCGCCCTCCACGGGTACGGCAGAATGTGCCCCTCCAATCATGGTTTTTAAATTACCGATCGAAACATCGCCTTCGATTCCGCTTTGCGCGGAAACCGCCGATATATTTGATCCGCATTCGAGACAAAATTTTGATTGATCGGGAATCATCTTCCCGCACCCCGGACATTTCATAACACCCCAACTCCGTGAAACAGTAAAACCGGCGCCTGTTAAGCACCGGTTTTAACTTAGTTTAATCGTTCAACTGCATCGAGAGGTTTAGCGGTATTTATCGTGGCGGCGATCGCGCTCTTTCTCTTTGATGCGTTCGAGTTCTTTTTCAGCTTCCTGCGCATCGCTGACCTGCGGCGTTACGGCTGTGCCGAGGTTTGCGAGCTGGACATCAATATTTGTTTTGCGGCGTTCGAGGGATTCGATGTGCCGTTTGAGCATATTGATGCGGAACTCGAGCGTTTCCTGCCGGTTGCGGAATTCTTCAACCAACTGAACGCGCTGCGCGGCTTTGGTAGCTTCGTCGGCGCGGGATTTATCGATCGATTTCCGGCGGTCGAGAACGAGTTCGTTGAGCTTGTCGAGTTCGGCCTGTTTCGCTTCGAGTTCTTTCTTTGATTTGGCGATCCGTTCTTCGAGGTAGCCCATATTGACCTGGAGATAGTCGGCCTGACCTTCTTTGCTGTCATCGAGAATGGCAGAATAAATTCCGCGGGCATCTTTGAGCAGCTGTTCGGCTTCGGCTTCCTGTTCCGGGCTCAGCACAGTTGGAGCAACATCGGTCGGGAAGACGTTTTCTTCGGCAGCGGGTGCCGACGCGTCCATTGCGGTTTCTTCCTGCGCGAATACCGGGGAGACCGCATATCCCAAAACGCAGATCATTATGAGTGATAATTTTTTCATGATCCTATCCTTTCAAATTTAGTCGTTAAGGTAGCTGTAATCCCGGTTCAGAATTTCTTCGGCGAGCGCCTGAACATCCTGCGTGGAAGAGGCGTCGATAGCATCGATACCAAAACCGATATCCTGACTGAACAGATCCATTGAATCCATCGAATCCATCGTGCCGCCCATCTGTGAGAGCAGTTCGCCGACATCTTCGATCTGTTTCATCGTGCCGCCCAAAGCAGTCAGCATTTCTTTCAGGCTTTTGCCTGCGCCGGAACTGCCCATGCTGGCAATGTTCGCCATATCCATGCGCATACGGATGAGGTCGCGGAAGGCCGCGCGGTTGCGGGCCAGATTTTCAAACCAGATCTGCGCGTTGTCCGATGCAGCAATCAGGTTATCCGAACTGCGGCCCAGCGCCATCGTTGCGCCCTTCAGCTGGCGAACGACCTGCTCCTGCAGCTTCAGCCGCTTTTCGCCGAGGCTGACCTGCTGCTGTAGTTTTTTGAGTTCAAGCACATCATTCCGGTCGGCGTTATCGCCTTCGGCCTGAACTTTGGCGGCCAGTTTCTGCAGCTCTTTCACCTGTTTTTTCAGATCTTCTTTCGTCCGGTCCATTTCCTTGCTGTTACGTTCCATATCCTGACGAATACGCAATGCAACGCGTTTAACCTCGACCGCAACATCTTCGAGGGCGCACTGCATTTCGAGTTCGCTTTCGAGCACTACGTCGATGTTTTTCATCACCGGGCGCATATGCTCAGCGAGGGCTTTTTCAAACTTCGCCTTATTCAGCGCATTCGGATCCTGTTTCACTTCATCGAGCGCAGCCAGAATCTGAACCTGACCGGCGGCCATTTTTTCCTGCATCGGTTTCAGTTTACGGGCCATTTTCTGGATGGAAACCTGCGCATCGGAAAAGTCGAGCTGCAGCTCCTGACTTCCGGTGATCAGCATTTCATCCTGTGCAGCCGCCCCGCATACGAAACCGGCCATTGACAGTAGAATTATCCAATACTTCATGACGCGACTCCCTTAGTTGATGCCTTTGGATTTTTTGAACTCGGTGGACAGCTTGCTCCAATACTGATCGCGCTGTTCGTCTTTCATGGCGACATCGGCAATCGCGCCGGCCCAGAAATAGTCCTCTTCCTGCAGGATGCGTCCGTCTTTTTCCTTAATGGCCATGTATTCATTGAAGATCACTTCAGCCTGCTCGACGTCTTTCAGATAGAAATGCGCAAGAGCGAGCTGGCGCAGCAGCTGGACGCCTTCTTCGGTGTCCGTACCGTAAAACTCGGATGCTTTTTTCAGCAGCTCGCGGCCCATGATATAGTCTTTCAGCTCAACGGCCGCCATACCGCGAATGTAAAGCGCTTCCGCGCTCTGGTCGTTTTCTTTCAAAGCGGCTTTCGCTTTCTGGGAGGCTTCCATGTATTTGCCTTCATCATATGCGAGGCGCGCTTCTTTCAATGACTGGTTGGCACAACCCGCAAGGGCAGTAACCACTACTCCAACCACCAGTATTCTCATTATTTGCTGTTTCATACTTATCCCTCCTGGGCTGTTTATAGGTTAATATTTTCCGGATTCATTCCGTTCTCTCTTACCTTGATCAACACCGTAACCCAGCATCGTTTCCCGGTCAACATCTAAGTTTATTTTATTTTATCTTAATTTACACCCAATGGTCTCTATTCTCGATCGCAGTCAAATAAAACATCGGTATATCCGGCCTCCTGCAAGGCGTTAAAAACCGAGACAACCACGCCGAAATCGGCCTTTTTATCCCCTTTAAAAATAACCCGGACCTTCCCGCGTTCGCGGTCGCCGTCCTCCCGATCGATGGCCGGAACAATGGCCGCCTGAAAATCGATTTGCTCCTTGTTCACGAAAAAGGCGTTGTTTTCATCGACCGAAATCCAGATGCGGAACTTATCGGGATCTTCCTCCTGTTGTACGGCGGCGCTCCCTTCCTTTACCTGCGGCAGCTCAACGCTCATTCCGAAATCGGGCCGCATTTGAATCAGCATGAAAATAAACAGAACCATGAGCATAAAAATCACATCCATCAGCGGAAGCAATTCAGCCCGGGCTCGTTTGCGTTCAGGTATATTCATTCCCCGTCCTGTTCATCGGTTTCCACAGCTTCCCCAACCGGCTTCAAATCCGGAGAGCGGCTATCCACTTCGGACTCGCGCTCTTTCAGGTTGGAAACAGCAACCCACGCTTCCTGCAGCAGTTCAGCGGTTTCAATCTGCCGCTTGTGCGCCCGCGCCGAAAACAGGTTGAAAGAGACCAGACTGATCAGCGCAACAATCAGGCCCATCGCCGTGGTGAGCATGGCCACCGAAATCCCGGCAACCATCACCGCCGTATCCGGCGCATCCCCTTTCATTCCGCCGAATGCCTGAATGATGCCGATCACCGTACCCAGAATACCCAGCATCGGGGCGGCGGCGGCAACCGTATCGAGCAATGAAAGAAAGCGGTTGGTTTCGCGTACTTCGCGGCTTAAGGCGATATCCAGAATTTTGTCGTCGCCGGTGTGATAGTGATCAAACAGATACTGAAGCGCCCGCGCTTCCGGACTTTTTCCGCCGGGTTCCGGAATCGATCCGAGCTTCAGCTCTTTCAGCCAATGGTTCCGCTGCAAGGCGTGAACCGGCCGTCCGCGGAAAAACCAGAACCATGCCCGTTCAATCACGACCGCCACCGCCACGACGGAAAGCCCGATAATCACCAACCCCAAAGGCCCCGCATCTGAAATATATTTCGCAAACATGCTGCTACCCCTATCGAAGCTCCGCCAACTCAAAATCGGCCACATCAATCAAACGTCCGTCCTTGAGCACAATCTGATTCACCTCAAGAATCCATCCGCCGAAATCGGTTTTCCGGAAACGCGCAATCACACTGCTGACATCCGCGGCGGCCAGCCCGTTTCGGCGGATATTTTCAAGCTGTTTGTGCCGCATATACGAATCCACGCTGGACGGCGAAATCGTATACAGATCGTGCTTTTCGCCGATGACGCCCGCCTGCTGCATTCGCCGTTTCAGGTTGGTAAAATAGGGCGAGGTTCGCGGGAACGAGCGGTTACTGAAAACCTTCCAGTTAAAATTATCGATCTTCTGCCACGAAACATCCGGCGATCCGAACCCGACCACCTCCACCACGGAACGCGCATTGGACGGATCCAGCGCAACCACCTTCATGCCGTAATAGCGGTGAATTTCCATCATTTCCGAAACATCGCGAAACGCCAGCAGCAGCTGCGGCGTCAGCTTCCCCTTTACTTTTCCCAGCTGCATTTTTTGCAAATGCTGTTTGTATTCCGCCGAAGTCATCCCGGTTCGGACGACTGACTTTGACTCCTTCGAAAGCTTTTCCACTTCCTGTTCGAGCTCTTTTGCAGTTTTAACCTTTTTGGGCGGCGCGGGTTCCGGCTGCACCGCTTTCGGCTTTACCGGTTCATTTATTACAGGCTGTTTGACCGGCTCTTTTCCGGGTTCTATTTTGGGCTCTATTTTGGGCTCTATTTTCGGCGGCTCTACAGGCTTTTCAACCGGGGGTTTAACTTCGGGTTTCGGTTCCGGCTTCGGCTCGGGTTCCGGCGCAGGCTTCGGTTCGGGTTTTTCCGGTTCCGGCGGGGCCGGTTCAGGCGCACTGACCGGCGCATCTTCACCCTTATCCACATTCGAACTCAAACGGAGCGGCTCCTCCTCTTCCTTTTCCGGCTCCTTTTGCTTCTCAAGCATTTTCAGCCGAATCGCCGCTTCCGGGTTTTTCTGCGGATCAAGCTGAACGGCCGCAGAAGGCGGCGCTTTTTTCCCACCCGAACAATCCGGCAGTCCGCCCCACAGAAATAGCCAGTGAAGTGCCACCGAAAGCGCAACAAAAACAGCCAGTCGAAAATAGTCGTTCATAAAACCGCGCCCTCACCGGAGAGCCGAAAAAAGGCAGAACCCCGTCCGTCACCCGGAACGCTGATTCTGCCTGAAAACATATTCAAACCTTTCTAACAGCCGGTATTAATTATTCCGGGCCGCTTTATCCACAACGCCCTGAATACTGTCGGGGAACGATTTGGCGTCATAAATCACCCGGTATTCAATCACGCCTTTCGGGGATTGCGGCAGCTTGTTGCACGAAAAAACACCCGGCTGTTTACGGATGGCCTTGGCGATATTGGCCGCCCGGCCGTCGGTGATATTACGCATCACAACAATGACGGATTCCATACCGGTTGTTTTTTCATTCACAACCCTTGTCACCGCATTACCCGCTTCGTCGGAAATTTTCTGCCGGGCATTAATCAGCGCGCGCTCGGATTCCAACACCCGGTCGCTCTTCACAGACACCAGCTCATTCGCCAGCAGCTTGCCGTCCGCCCGCGTCACATTCACACCCAGCTGACCTTCATAAACATAGTAATTGCCGAACTTGTCAAAAGGAGCAACCGAAGTACGCAGCCGTACCGTCACATACGCTTCACCCGCATCAACCGTGTATCCGCCGGCCGCCAGCCTTCCTTTGGCCAGCGCAACCACATCGCTCGAAAGACCGTCGGACGGAACCGTATTGTCCAGCACCGTAACCGGAATCGCCGCGCGTACGATTTCCGTTTCAACCGCCTGCGATCCGCGGGGTTCAATATAGGTATCGCTGCCCGGCTCCACCTTGACCGTCGAACACCCCGTCAACGCGGCGACCGCCAGCCCCAGCACCAACCCGTTTGTCAATTTTTTCATATCTGACTCCTTTTCTGATAGATTCCGTTTAAAGGTTAGCGCGGACGGCTTACCGCCTTCAGGAACATCCCGAGAATAATCACGGCAGCGCCGACAATCAGCACAAACTTCCAGTTCTTTTTAACCAGCGGCAAAAACCCTTTAACATCCACGGCGGAACCGCTGACATTCGCGCCCCACAACTGGTTACCGTCTTCCAGCCGAACCAGCTGAAGGTTCAGATCCACATTCGTCAGGTTAATATCCTTCACCTCTTCCATTCCGCCGAACCGGGCCAGCAGCAGCGCCTTTTTACGAACCGGAGCCGCCGAAACATCTTTACCGCCGCTGGCAACATAACCCAATCCTTCAAGCTGCTTCATCAGGTTGGCCAGCTCGGGAACACTCACATTGCCTTCGCCGAAATCGCGCGCCAGACTCATCGCCATACGCCGCCCTTTCAATTCGCCGAGATCCGCAAAAAACTGAATATTGCCGCCGGTCGCCTTCACGAACTCCGTACGGATAAAGTCGGTGTAATCCACCCCTCCGGCAACCGCCGGGACAAAATAAATATCAACCTCGCCGAATCCGGCCTTGGCCGCATCAAACTCCGCTTTACCCGCTTTGGCCGCATTCACGGTTGCGGTTAGCCGGTTGCCCTGCGGGTATTTCATCTGGGTATATTCCCCGTCCACATTTCCCGTCCAGATCTGCTTGCCCGTCTCAACATCCGCCAGCGTCAGCGTCAGCCGCACCACCGCATCGCCGTTTTGAGCCGTCGCTTCGCGAACCGATCCGTACAGCAGCGCATCAACCCCTTCAACCGAACCGAATTTCTGGATCGACTCCGCATTCATCACGTCGCCCTTGCGCTCGCCGAATTCCACCTCGCTGAGCAGCTTGTTCCAGTCCGCGTCATCGCGCACATAAAACGAATAGAGGGCCGGATAACGCGAAAGCTCGGCGCGAATCACCGGGTAAAGGTTATCCCGATCGCCTTCCAGCGGCAGCATCGCAATCGCCCCGCTCACCACACCGCTCTTTTTAAACGCCTTAATCGCGCTGACCGCCGCATCCTCCGCGGCATAATCCAGCGCCCGGTCTGCTGCGGAAGCACTGCCCGCAACCGCCAAAACAACCACTAATTTACATAACCACTTTTTCATGCCGCGCTCCTTTCAATGATACGCTAAAAGCCGAGGCTTGCGCCCCCTGATTTGAAGTTATCCTAATTTATCTAAATTTTCATTCAAGCCATTTTCTTTACATTTTAAAAATGCGTTTTCAAAACAATCCCTCTCAACGCTCGAACCGTTCACTATCTCGGGAAATCGGCCACGGGGATGAAAATCTGGGCGTATGCTTTATAGCGCTCTTTTGAGCTGCCTCGTTTCAGTTCAACGATCCAGGCGGAGCCCGGTTTTCCGCTGTATTCTTCGGCCCACATCCACGTCGGGTTGATTTTCGGGAAAAGCTTCACGTTTTTATACAGGGCTTCCATATCCTGTTTTTTCGGCAGCCGCCAGTTGGAGAGACCTGCATAATTCAGACTGCGGCAGTAGGCATTGGCTTCGTCCCACGTTCGTTTCGTGGAATTTCCTTTCAGCGCGTGGGGCACTTTCGGCCAGACAAGCCCGTGGTTCAAATCAACCACAACCGTATTCCCGTTGTATTTGACGACCTCGAACCAGTTATTCCCGAGATCGGTGACGGTGTCGGAAGGTTCGACAAAACCGGCCAGCGGCGTGTAGACCGCGTTCTGATCCTCTTTCAGCGATACGGCAATGCTGCCGAAATCCTTTCCGGCCTTATCCAGATAAATTTCCTGCTGCGCCGGGCGGTATCCTGCGGCCCGGATTTCCACCTGATGTTTTTTCAGCGGCTGAAACGTCAACGGTTTCCCGGTTTCACCGATCTTCTCCCAGTTTTTCGAACCGAGCTGCCAAACGGTCGCCCCGGGAACACTGCAATTGAGCGTGATGGTTGAAAGCACCGGCTCAATCTGAAAGGCCACTTCGGAGGTCCGATTGCCGGCAATCTGCACCGATTGCGCCGTATTTTTCCCGGCCGGGATTTTCCATCCATCGGCTTCCAATTCCACCTTATAGTTTTTCGCGGCCAACCCCTTTACGGTGTATGGGAGGGCGACCTCGTTCCACGGACCGCCATCGAGGCGGATTCGCGCTTTGACCGCTTTAAGGTCGCCGTATTTCGCATCCGCCGTGATTTTAACCAGCAGCTCCCCTTCCTGAGGTTTCAGCGCATAATCAAACGCTGTTTTTCCGGCCGAAATATCGACCATCACCGCCAGATTATTATACCCGGATTTTTCAGCCTGCAGCAGATAGCGCCCGGCCTGAAGATCAACCCTTGCAGGGCTGTTTCCCTGATAAAATGTTTCGCCGGTCGCGGAATTCGAGAGCGAAAAACGGGTGCCTTCCGGCTTAAGCTGGAATGAACAGGAAAACGCCTTTGCAACAACCGGCACTTCAACCGGTTTCGGAATCTCCACAGGAACAGGCTCAATCGGTTTCGGCTCAACCACCGCAACAACGACAGGCTCCGGAACCGGTTCCGGCTCAATCTGCGGCACGGGTTGCTCCGGCTGTTCAACAGCCCCGACTACCGGTTTCGACTCCGGCTTGCTTTTTGTTAAAAACCAGTATGCCCCCGCACCCCCCAAACCCAGAACAAGCAGCAGCGGAAGAATGATGCCCAGCCCCCGCGGACCGGACTTCTTCACCTTTCCGACCGCCAGCGCTTCAATAAATTCGGAGCAGCTTTTAAACCGCTGCTTCCGGTCTTTTCCGAGTGCCCGTTTCAATACCTGCCACTGGCCGACAGGGATTGAATCCGGCCGTTCGACCTCATCATTCAACACCGCCTGCCGCAAAATTGCCGGGTCGTGGTTTTCAAACGGCGGCCTTCCGCTCAGCAGTTCATAAATCATCACCGCCAGCGCATACTGATCCGTCGCCGCATCCTGATACTGCCCGCGCCACTGCTCCGGCGCCATATACGGCCCCGTTCCGCTCGTCCCGAAACGCACCTGACTCACCCGCGACATCGACGTGTGAATCTGCGCCGCCAATCCAAAATCTAGCACCTTCACCATCGAATGCCGGTTCGATCCCGACGGGGTGATCATCACGTTCGACGGCTTGATATCGCGGTGCATGATTTCCTGACTGTGGGCATAATCCAGCGCCGAGGCCACCTGCCGGGCAATCGGGATAATCTCTTCAACCGGTATTTTTTTTCCCTGCACATGCTGTTTCCGCCAACTGCGCAGATTCATCCCGCTGATCAATTCCATAATCAGATAATAATCGCCCGTAATCGCATCCCGTTCGAGCGTCCGGATCTGCGCGATATTCGTATGCACCAGTTTTGAAACCAGCTGGAAATTTTCGCGAACCTCCTCCATCTCGCCCGAATCGTGGCTCAGTTCCGGCGGCAGCGCCTTAAGCGCCACTTCAATTCCGCCGATCTGGTCGAAGCATTTATAAACCACGCCCATGCCGCCCTGGCCCAGTTCGCCGGTAATCTGGTAGCGGTGCAGAACCGTGTCACCGACACGGAACCGTTTTGAAGTAAACGTATCGCCGCGCATCGTCGGCGCATCACCCATGGAATAATCTAGCGGATCAGAATTCATAGCTTTGCCGTTCAGTTTTTTTGATGTCACACATTTCGCTTACCATGCGGTTACAATATAAATTCAAGACACGATACGAAAGACTTTCTTTTAAATGCTTATATTCTGCGCCTCAAAAATGTCGGATATCTTTTAAAAACGCCCGAGTTTATAGGTGACAGCAATCATTCAAACGCCTCAAGTCCGCCCAGCGGGTCTTTTTTCTTCTCCTCGGAGACGTCCTCTGGTTGCACCGCAGGCGGCTCGTCGGCCTCGCCGATATCCATCGAAATCGCTTCATCGCCGAATGCCGCCAGCTCTGCATCAAAATCAAAGCCGTCATCCTCCCGATCCTTCCGCTTGCCCGCCGCTTCAAGATCCGCCACCGCATCCATTACATCTTCAGCATCGTCAACCTTGTCTTCAATTTTGTCGGTGATTTTATCGATGTGCTTTTCAGAAATACCGCGCAGATCATACGCCAGCGTTTCCATAAATCGGCCGCGCACTTTTCCAAGCACCGTTTCGTTTTCGAGCAGAATTTTAAATTCGCCTTCGAGGTTTTTGTATTCACCCATCAGCGCTTTCAGCTCCATCTGAAGCGTACGCTTCCGGGCCGGCGGGGCGGTTTCATACTGGGTTTTCAACTGAACAATCCGGTTGTGAACAGATTCGAGTTTCGACGAAACCTCTTCACGCCGGGCGGTATTCTTCGACAGGTTTTCATTCAGCGTATCCTGCATCGCCTGCGGTGAGCGCGCATACTGGATTTTGGCATACAACCCCGCCAAACCGCCCCCCGCAGCCTTCGCCGCTTTCAGCGCTTCATCCATCGCCCGCCTGCCCTTCTTTTCCGGCACCGCACTCAGATCCATTTCACCCCTGTTTTCGTCGCTCATATCCTGCCCCTTCGCTTTAAAAATTCGATTGATGATTGAAGCCTGTTGATTGACCACTGACTCCTGCCCCCTGTCGCCTGCATCCTGATCCCGGATTTCTGCACCCTGCCCCCCGCTCCCGGCTCCCGGCTCTCCGCGCCACCCATGCTCCCGGCACTTCTGATTTCCATTCCGCCAATGCAGCGTGCAGAACGGCATATCGCAGCCCTTCGCCTTACACCGCCCCGCCACCGACCACCTGTTCGGCAGCTCCTTCCCGCATATGCAACAAACTTCACTCATAGCATTCCCTACTGAATTTTCACGAAACTAGAGCATCTTTCCAATTAAAATTTTGCAGTCAGCTGCAAGTTGTCCACGTAAAGATCTCCTCCTGATCCCGCATCATTATGCACCCAAGCATGAACCTGAATCCGGTAAATCTTGCTTTTATCAAGCCCGGGAATGTCTGCGGTACTGACCGACGCATGTTCCCAATTAAATGCTTTTCCATTTCTCAGAGAACCGCCGTACTGACTTGATGACAGATTGGATGGCTTATGCTCTTGAATACGGTTCCGCCATGTTTGGCCGGAATCGAGCACTTCCATACGACCAATCATATTATCTTTTCGGTCATAAAAATTCATTCGAACCCCCGTGCGACCGTTCGGGGTCTCACGTACGGTCACCTTCCAGTCAAATGAAAGCGTATATTCCGAATAAACCTGTTTAGGTAAAATATCTCTGGATATTTCGGCGGAAGAGTTACTCCCATCTATACCAATGATTACCAGAGTCCCAT
>QKFE01000339.1 GCA_003252225.1 Kiritimatiellales bacterium
TTTCCATAGAAAAAGAAGTCGTCAACCAGCACGGTCTGCCCCACAGCCTATTTTGGGAAGCGCACCCCTGAAAACAAAGGGAGAAATGGAATTATTGAACCCAAAAAAGGGGTTTTCAGCCGCGAATAGCGAAAGACGGGTTAAAACTTCCGGGTTTCCATGTGTTGATCGACGATGCTGCGGGCTTTATTCAGATTTGCGGTGAATTGGGTCCAGTAAAATCCTTTTGAAGCACCTTTGGTGAGCGGGATGACGACGGGTTTGGGCGCATCGGGCAGCTGGGCCGCCAGTACGGAGCAGACATCGGGTTCAATCATCACACCGATAAACTGACCGCGGTCGGAAAGAAGGTAATCGCCGACGCGGGGTTTCTTTCCGCTTGAGGGTTCGATTTTCAGGTAATCGCGCCCGATGACCGGATAGATTTTGACTTCGCCGAAATCGTTTGCGTCGTACGGGCTGAAAAGCAGGGCGGTTCTCATTTTCTGTTCTTTGAGTCCCTGCATGGTCACCGGTTCCAGCGCGCCGTTCAGTTCGCCGGAAGGGTGAACGAGGCAGACCTGCGGTTCAGCGGATGGAACGAGAATCGCATTCAGCTTGTTGAGTTTTACATCTTCGAGCACCATCGGCCCGACCACGCCGCGGACATTGGTAATCCGGTCGGACAGCCCGCCGAAAAAGTTCTTTTTCAGGCCGAGGGTTTTAAATTCAGCCGGCACAAAAATAAAGGGCTCCATTTTCACGAGCGGCAGGGCCAGATTTACGCTGGTGGGATAGGACTGGCCATGCGAGGTGTTGTATTCCGAGAAACTGACAATCACCCGGCGCAGCGCTTCGTCGCGCTGAACCCAGACCGATTTGGAGAGCTCTGCGACAGCGGCCTTTTTTTCCTCTTCCAATACCGCGACTTTTTGTTCGACGTCCTGTTTCTGTTCTTCAATGGCGGCCACTTTTTCAATGGCGTCTTTATGCTGAACTTCCATAACCGCCGCCGTTTCTTTGGCCTGCGTCAGTTCACTGACCATCTGTTCATTTTTGACCGTTAACCGTTCCCGCTCCGCGTCAGCCACTTTGGCCTCCGCCTTTGCGGCGGCTTCCGCCGATCGGGCGGACAGCAGTTCATTTTCGCGCACAACCAGTGTAGCCGTTAAGGCGGCCGCCTGTTTCTCAGCTTGTTCCTGTTCCGACTTCGCCAATTGAACCTGTTGCTGAAGCGCCATCACCTCGGCATCTTTGGCCCCCGCATTTTGTTCAGCCTCTTTCGCCATTCTTTCGGCTTCGACTGCTTTGGCTTCGGCCAGCTGAACCCGCTCCAATGCGGCATCCGCGCGGGATTTCGCCTGAATTTCGCGCAATTCAAGCTCGCGGGTCCGCTCTCTGGCTTCCGCCTCTTTTTGCTGCATTTCTTTGGCGCGGGCCTCGGCGAGCTGGGCCTGTTCGTTCACCAGCTCCGCCTCGCGCTGGGCGAGCTGCGCCTCCGCTTTAGCACGTTCGGCGGCCAGTTCGGCGGCGCGCATTTTGGCCAGCGCTTCATCGCTTTCAGAGCGTTCGCGTTCCGCTTCTTCCTCGGCCAGTTTGGCCTGTTCGAGCGCGTCTTTGGCTAAATCATTAGAGGCATTCAGCTGCTCCTGCAACAGGGCGATTTTATCCTGATAATCGGCCTCTTTCCGCAGTCCTTCCTGCACCATTCGGCTCAGGCCCGAAGCCGGCAGCGGAATATTCACGGTGCTCCCTTCGCCGGCCTGCTGCCGGGCGGTGAGCGCAAGGACGGAAAGCACCATGACGTCCAGCATTACCACTAAAATTGATCGACGCATGATTCGGCCCTTAATTTGCGCTGGCGGATTCCATCAACAGCTGCTGCTTGAAAGGCGTGTGGTATCCCAGCCGCAAAATGACCGAAACAATGATGCCCATCGCGGTGGACGCATAGGCAAACATCAGCCCGGCATCGGGGAAAAAGGTGATCACGATGAAACTGCCGACGGAACCCAAAAGGCCGAAATAGAGCGGGAGGTCAAAATAAATATCAACCGCTTCGAGCAGCTCCAGTTTATGGGAGCTGTCCCTGCCGGCTCGGTCAACGCCCTTAATTTTAGAAGCGGCGGCAATCCACGAAAAAAGCTGCAATACGGCGGAAATAAGCACCATCACAAGCGCCATGCGCTGCCCCATCTGTTTGGCAACCGCCTGCGCCTGCTCCACCATTTCCGCACTGAGCGCGCCCATCCCCTGCTCCGCCGCCGGCGCGCCGGAGGGCTTCATCAGCAGAACAATTCCAACGGCAAATAGCGCCGTTAACGCAACCGCCCCGAAAAACATCATAAAACCGCGTAAAAACTTCATTTGACCCTTCTCCTGCTATTTCACCCGAAAAAAAACTGCGCACAGGTTAACCCGAAAATGTGACGGAATCCATATAACCAAAGAACTATACAAACGGCGATTTCAATATAGGGAAAGATCGCCCGATTTCACAAAACGCCTGATTTGCAAACGGTTCGCCCCAGCATGGATCCGGATATTTATACATATTATAAATACGCTCTTTTCAGCTAAATTGATTGAGAAAGACAACCGTTTTGGTAAGCAATTCCCCCTTTATGTGTCATCCATCTCAAACATAGGGGGAAGTTATGTTGCACGAACCGGCCGCAAAAGTGGAAAAGGATGCGGCATCCGATTGGAAAGCCAAGCTGGGCATCAAGCTCTTCTGGCTCTATTGCATTGTTTACATGGGCTTTGTGGGAATTGCGGTCTTCGCGACCGAGACCATGAAAAAACCGGTACTCGCCGGAACCAACCTCGCCATCATATACGGCATGGGGCTGATCATTTTCGCGATCATCCTCGGGTTGATTTACAACCATCTCTGCACCAAAAAGGAAGACGAGCTGAATGCCAAAGCAGAGGAGGCTGAATAATGAATTATGTAGCCAATCCTATTGCTATCGCCATTTTCCTCTCGTTTGTCGGTTTTGTGCTCGGCATGTCCTTCTACTTCGCCCGCAAAGCCAAATCGGCTGCCGGGTATTTCGCCGCCGGCGGTACGATCCACTGGTTTGTCAACGGCATCGCCTTCGCCGGCGACTATCTCTCCGCCGCATCCTTCCTCGGAATCTGCGGCATGATCGCCACAATGGGCTACGACGGCTTCCTGTATTCAATCGGCTACCTTGCCGGCTGGATTGTGGCGCTGTTCGTCGTCGCTGAACCGATGAAACGCCTCGGGAAATATACCTTCACCGACGCGCTCGACTCCAAGTTTAATTCCAAGGGCATTCAGCTGATGGCCGCCATCAGCACGCTGGCGGTCTCGATCTTCTACCTGATCCCGCAGATGGTCGGCGCCGGATCGCTGATTACCCCGCTGCTGGGTCTGCCCCAGTGGATCGGCGTTGTAATGGTCGGCGCCATCGTAATCACCATTGTGGCCACCGCCGGGATGACCTCCACCACCTACGTCCAGTTCCTCAAAGGCGGGCTGCTGATCATCTTCTCCACCGTACTTTCCATTGCGGTGCTGAACAAAGGACTCTCCACGGAGCCGCGCGAGCAGACCTTCTCGCCGCGCATCGTGCCTGCCGCGACTGCGGACATCAAAGCCGAAGTGGTCAGCGAAAAATCCGGGCAGACCTTTGTGAAACTCGAAGAAGAAGGTCTGTTCACCTGGTGGATCAAGCAGGACGATATGCTCGAAGAAACCCAGTTTATCACCAAGACTGCTGCGGGAGAAACCCTCTACAACGGAGCACCCAAAGCCGACAACCGCTTTAAATCGGTCGGTCTGGTTGCCAAACTGCCCGACGGCCAAACCAAAACCGGGCCGGTGGGGGTATTCAAATATTTCGCCACCGTTCAGGGTTCGGAAATTATTCGTTACCCGAAAGGCCGGATCGCCAAAATTGAAGACAGCGGAGATCACGTCGAAATCTTCTGCCCCGCCATTGCCAAGGGCGAAGACCTGATGGTTCCGGGTCAGAAATTCAAAATCAAGGACGGCATCGGCAAACTGAACTTTATTTCACTGATGCTTGCGCTGTTCTTTGGTACTGCATCGCTGCCGCACATCCTGATCCGCTATTACACGGTTCCGTCGCAGCGCGATGCCCGCAAATCGACCATCGTGGCAATCGGATCGATCGGCTTCTTCTACGTACTGACCCTCTTCATGGGGCTCGGTGCCATGACTCTCGGGGTCATTGATGTCGGCGACGGTAATATGTCTGCGCCGCTGCTGGCCAAAGCCTTCAGTTCAGTGCTGTTTGCCATCATTTCCGCGATTGCGTTTGCGACCGTGCTGGGAACCGTTTCCGGCCTGATCGTGGCCGCGTCCGGCGCGGTCGCCCACGACCTGATGGACAACTTCATGAACATCAAAATGACCGATCAGAGCAAGGTCAAGGCCGGCAAAATCGCCGCATTCGGGGTCGGTATCATTGCGATTATTCTCGGCATTCTCTTCCAGGGCATGAACGTATCGTTCCTCGTCGGATGGGCCTTCGCGGTTGCCGCATCGGCCAACCTGCCGTCGATCATCATGCTGCTGTTCTGGAAGAAAACCACGGCCAAGGGCATTGCCTGGTCGATCGGCGTTGGCATGGTGTCCGCGCTGGCGATCATTCTGAGTTCGCCGGACATGTATGCGCAGTTCGGCTTCAAAGGCACGCCGTTCCATTCGCTCAATCAGCCGGGTATTGTTTCCATCCCGCTCAGTTTTATTACACTGGTCATTGTTTCGCTGATGACACAGAAAGACAACGAAGGCCTAAAAGATATCGACTAATTATCGGATCAGAACAGGCCGGAAAAACCCGGCCTGTTTTCATTTCAAAGGAGAAAAGAAGGATGCAAAAAACAACTATCACCATCGCAGCTGCCGTATCGCTCACGGCCGCATTTACATCAGCCGGACCGGTTGAACAGTTTAACCAGTACGGCTACGGAACCATTTCGGGCAAACTGCAGTATCTCGGCATGTACCGCGACTACGATAACGGCAACAACGCCTATGCCCAGAACCTCGCGCTGACGCTCAATTATACCTCGCCCGAACTGGCCGGTTTTTCGATCGGCGCTTCGTATGTCGGAGCCGGCGTACTCAACTCAATGGACTACTATAACCCTCCGGCAGGAATGGGCCCCGGAGAAAACCTCGTTGCCAACGGACGGGTGAATGTCCTCAACGAAGGCTACCTGAATTTCAATATGGCCTCCCTCGGAATGACCAACAGTCTGGCCTACATCGGACGGCGGATCAACAATGCCGAAATTTTCCGGGCCGACCCCTTCCGCCAGAAAGCGCGCTCCATCGAAGCGATGGAATTCCGCATGGGCGAGATTCCGAAAACCAAAATGGCTGTGGGCCACGCCGGGCGGATGAGTAACTGGCTACAGACCGGTGATCAGGCAAAGTTCCGCAACTTCGGCAAAGTTTTCGGACAGGGTTACGACACCGACGGCGTCACCTGGGCTGAAATCGTGAACAGCAGCCTTGGAAAGCTCGAAGGCGCTGTTTTCGATGCGGTTGCCTGGGACATTGCCAACCTCGTCGGCGCCCGCGCAAAATTCAACCTGACGGATTCCACCGCATTCCACGGGTACTTCCGCAATGAGAATGATATCGGCCGGGCGGCGGATCGCGACTCCATTGCCGCCGGCCTGTCGATTGAACAGGATCTGAGCATTTTCAAACTCGAAGGCGGCGTTTTCAGCATCGACGGCGACGATCTGCGTTTTCAGGAAACCACCACCGGTATCAACCACGCCCTCGGCTCATCGATGATGATTTATGCGGGCCAGTTTCAGGGGGATTCCGATACGATTTACGCGAAAGCCACGACCAAAATCGAACAGACCGGAACCAAGCTTTACGGCCTGTATAACTTCACCCACCACGACACGGACAAAGCGGGAAAAACACTCCGTAAAGGCCACGAGCTGAACGTTGTCATAACCCAGCCGGTTCCGAAATTTGACGGGCTCACCGTTGCGCTCAAAGTCGGACTCGGCCACCGCGACGGATATAACGGCAACCCCAACACCTGGGGCACCGATACCCGCCTGTTCGTGACCTACGCATTCTAATCCGCGATGCTGTAGCGGCGTTTCTGCGAAAAACCTACACCTGCATCCCGAGAAAATCGTAACTCAGTTTTGACTGAAACAGCGGGATGCGGGAAAGGACGGACTGGAGGTTGTCGCGCTCAATATCGGTTAACGCCGCGACGTCGAGTTCATCGGTGTTGGTGCTCAGTTCGGCGTTTGTTTTGATCTGGTTGAAAAAGCGCAGCTGCCAAAGGTAGTCAAAAACATATTCCATTTCGCGGAAGGTTTCATCGTGCAGCACTTCCGCGCGGCGCAGCGCTTTGAGGCGGTTTAATGTGCCGGGTTTTTCAACGCGGTGTTTGAGGGCATAAATGCGCGCGAAGGTTTCGAGCGGTTTGAGACACTCTTTGAGGTTGATGGTTTTTTCGTCGCCTTTTTTCTCCGTACGGATCCGGCCGAGCAGACCGACGGGCGCTTTGTAGCCGAGGCAGTTTTTGGCGTAGTGGATGAAAAATTCGGGGCTCTTTTCTGTGCATTCCTGAATGAATTTCCGCAGCTCCGAAACCAGCGGTTCGTCGCCGTATGCGCAGCGCACGTCAAAGAAAACATTCACCTCTAAAATGGTTTCGGGTGTGGCTTCGAGGATCCATTTGCCGAAACGCTTTTTCCACTCGGTAACCGACAGGCACCATTTGGGGTTTGCGGCCATGATTCCGCCGGGGCAATAGGGATAGCCCGCCTGTTTCAGCTTTGCGCACACTTCGTCGGCCAGCGTTAAAAACTGCCGCCGGGTTTCGGCAAGCTGTTCTTTCGCGACGTCGGCAAAAATCAGGGCATTGTCCTGATCCGAAAAGAGCGTCATTTCGTGCCGCGCATTACTGCCGAGCGAAATGAAGGCAAAGGGAACGGGCGCCTTTTCCGCTTCCAGCGACAGCTCGATAAAACGCCGGGCAACGGCGTCGTAAATTGATCCGACCGTTTCGCGCAGCAGGCTGGGTTTCACGCCCTGGTCGGTCATCGAACGAACGATCGGCGGCAGTTGTTTGAGCACCTGAATCACCTGTCCGGCGGTTTTTGCGCGGGCGATTTCCTCCTTCATTTCCTGCACCGGAATATCGGCGGATTCGGGCGGCTGATAAAAGGCGTTGAGTGTGTGCTGCCGCCCGCGGCTTACTTCCGAAAACGAAATGACGTGTCCGTTTTTATCGGAGAAAAAGATGCGCGACGTGGACACCAAAACATCGAGCGGGTCGCCCGTTTTCGTGATGATGCGCGCTTCAAATTCGGCGGAGTTGGCGGTGTGGGCATAGAGCTGTTTGAGGTGCTCTTCGGCAAATTTATTCACCTCGTTTTCCGGCTCGAGAATTTCCCATATTTTGATGCGGGAGAGTTCGATTTCATCATAGCCGGTCATTCGGCGCATCGTGTGGTTGGAATAGACCGTGTCGCCGTCGATTTCCAAAACATAGCCTTCATTTGCCCCTTCCACCAACGCGCGATATCGGTCCTTTGCTTCGCGCAGCCCCGATTCCGCCCGCGTCCGATCCAGCTCGATTCGGCGGCTCTGCCAAAGCACGCTGGCCATCAGCCCGAGCATCGCCGCCGCAATCACGCCGTCGGCCACCAGCAGGTTATGCGAAAGGCGGTCGATCTCTTCTTTCACATCGTGAATATAAATACCGGTTCCGATCACCCAGCCCCACTCCGGCACACCGCGCACAAAGGAGAGTTTCGGCTCGGCCCGGCCCGGATCGTCCATCCACTGCCAAAGGTATTCGAGATAGCCCTCGTTATCCGCCTTCACCAGTTCGACCGATTCAACGAACAGCATTTTTCCGCTCTTGTTTTCGTGGTCGGAATAGTTGCTCAAATCGCGGCCGACCAGTTCCGGGCGATAGGGGTGCATCACCATTTTCGGCTGCATGTCGGTGATCCAGAAATAGTCTTTATTGTCGATCCCGTAGCGCAGTTCGGCGATTTCCTCCGCCGCCATTTTCTGCGCTTCTTCGCGGGTCAGTTCGCCGCTTTTTTCCTGGTTAATATAAAACTCGATCGCGCTGGCCGCCGTGGCCGTCAGCTCTTTGATCATCTCCTTTTTCTGCTTCATCATGCTGTTGCGGAAAACGGGGACGATAATCGTGAAGGCGGACGAGGCAAAAAGAACGGCGGCAATTACGGTCGGCCAAACAATGCGCCAATAAAAACCGGCGGAAAGTTTCCCCCTCTTTTTGCCGTAGCCCGCATACGCCTTGCCGTTGAAATATTCCGAGAGCTCGGCTTCGCTCAGGATTTTTTCCAGCGCTTCGGGTTCGTCGGTTTCGTGGTATTTCTCCGTAAACATCCCGCTTTCAAAATCCTCCTGTAGCGGGATAAAGCCGTCGTAATCATCGCGCAAATGGCACTCGAAAACCGCCTTGATCTGTTCGCGGGAATATTTGCCCTCAAACTCGCGGTAAGCATCTTCGAGCGCTTCGGCGCAGTGGCGGTATTTGCGGTGGTTATAGGGGTTGAATCCGCGCTTGCTGCCCGTCCGCACAAAATGGTCGAAACTCTCCGCATCAAAAAAGCCGTCGATCCACTTGTGGATATCCTCCGCCCGGATACCCGCCAGTTTTTCCGACCGGTCTGCATGGGTTGAAAGTTTCATAAATGGACTGTACTTTTTCCGGGGAGAATAAGCAAAACACTTTGGTCTTTGAAGCCCTTTTCGCATGACTCAAAACAGCGGATTGAAGCGATTCTCTCCACGAAATATGCTCGCCGCAAAAGGCCGGTTCCGGTATACAGAGTGGCTTTTTGCAACACCCGATATTTTTATGCCGCCGACCCAAAAAAAAGCCTCAAAAACCGGAAAACGCAAGCCGTTGGAGATCAAAGGGGAAGATCCTTTTTCCGCGCGCGCAGTCCGTTCCTTTATGTCAAAAATCGGCAACGGGCTGCTTTCGGCGGCGGGGTATGAAATCGTGGAAGAGGCGGATGAGTCCGATTTGGAGACTTCGGCCGATCCGGCGGAAATCGCGGCGGAAGCCGCGCGTGAACAGCGCGAACAGCGGCTGGCCGGCTGGCGGGCCGATTTCCAGATTGCGGTGCAAAACCGCCGCGCGCAGCAGAACCAGTTTGAACAGGCCAAAACCGCCGCCATCGAAAAGGCGAAAATCGAGGCCCACGAAATACGGCGCCAATTGATTGCCGTCGGCGAAGAGACTCCGCCGGACGAAATCCAAATGCCCGAACCGGTAAAGCTGGCGGAACCCGCCCCGGCCCCGGCGGAACACGAAACGCACGAAATGGTGCCGGTTGACGAAAACGAATTTTATGAACTGCCGGGCACCGCCCTGTTTGAAGAGTCGGCAAAACAGGCGATGATTTTCATCGACCCCGACGAACTCGAAAAACAGAAACAGGCCGTACAGGATACGCTCGACAACTTTGCGGTTGATGCCACGGTCTGGGACGCTGTCGTCGGCCCGCGCGTAACACAGCTGCGTTTAAAACCGGGGCTGGGCGTTCGCGTTGAAGCAATCACCTCGCTGAGCAACAACCTCGCGCTGGCGCTGGCGGCGGAAAGCATCCGTATTCAGGCGCCGATTCCCGGCAAACCCTACGTCGGCATTGAAATTCCCAACGGCAATTCGGCCCCGATCAATCTCGGCCTGCTGCTGCAGTCGGAAGCGTGGGTAAAAACGAGGGCTAAAATTCCGCTGCTGCTGGGAATGGAACTCGGCGGCGATCTGTGCATTACCGATCTCAACGCCGCCCCGCACATGCTGATTGCAGGCGCAACCGGCAGCGGGAAATCGGTCTGTATGAACACCATCCTGATGTGCCTGACCAACCGGTTTACGCCCGACGAACTCGAACTGATTCTGATCGACCCGAAACGGGTTGAATTCGGCGCGTACGACAAACTGCCCCATCTCGTTCGCCCGGTAATCACCGAGGCCAAACTGGTGGTTCCGGCGTTGCAGTGGGCGGTGCGCGAAATGGAAGAACGCTATAAAACACTGGCGATGGTCGGCGCCCGGAATATCGCCGGTTATAACGAAAAAATGGACGAACTCGGCATGAAAAGAATGCCCTATCTCATCGTGATCATCGACGAGCTGGCGGACATTATGCTGACCACCGGGCCCGATGTGGAAACCGCGCTCGCCCGTATCGCCCAGCTTTCGCGCGCCGTCGGTATTCACACCATTATTGCCACCCAGCGCCCCAGCGTGAATGTGATCACCGGCATGATTAAGGCAAATTTCCCGACACGGATTGCCTTTAAAGTTTCGTCGCAGATTGATTCGCGCACAATTCTCGACGGCCGCGGCGCGGAAGCCCTGCGCGGACAGGGCGATATGCTGTTCAGCCCGCCGGGTATCGGCGTTTTGCAGCGTGTGCAGGGGCCGTGGGTGACGGATGCCGAAATCAAACGGGTCGTTGAACACTGCGCCGAACAGCGCGAACAGCGCTTTAAAACATCAATCACCGATCTCGCCCCCTGTTCGGCGGACGGCGAATTCGGCGAAGCGAACAGCGACGCCGATCCCCTGCTCGATCAGGCCATTGAAATTATCCTGCGCGACCAGCGCGCCTCCACCTCCTATTTGCAGCGCTGCCTGCGCATCGGCTACAACCGCGCTGCCAACCTGATTGAAGAGATGGAAGCACGCGGTATTGTCGGCCCGCAGATCGGAAGCACCCCCCGCGAAATTTTGGTCGAATCGTTATAGCCACGGAACAACACGGATTAACGCAGAACTTAAAACTAAAAACTTAACCACTTAAAACTGCACAATGCCCGCTCAAATTGAAAAACCAGAACTGCTCGAAGCCATCCGAACGGACGGCCCGAAAAAGGTTGTGCAGCAATTTCGCCACAACCTGCTGCCGAGCCGTGTGCTGATTGATCTTTACAGCGAAAATCCGGAAAAAGAGGTGCTGCTGTTTCTGGCGATGTATCCGACGGTGCCGAGTCAGGTGCTCGAAGATTTGGCGGAATCGTGCATCGATCCGGAAATACAGGCGGCGATTGCGACCAACCCGCGCTGCACCCACCTGCTGCTGGTGCGGATGGCGAAAACCGGCGGGGCTCCGGTACGCGCCGCCCTCGCCGCCAACAAACTGCAGAACACCAAAATCACCGCCGAACTTTTAAACGACCCCGACCTGTTTGTGCGGATTGCTTTGGCGGGGAATCCCGCCATTAACGATAATTTCCGCAAGGCGCTTTCCATCGACCCGGAGCCGGCGGTACGCGCCGCGCTGGCCGCAACGGCAAAACTGCCGCCGGAACTGATTCACGCTTTTTCCGCCGATGAGAGCGCCGTGGTTCGCACCAACACCTACGCCTTCGGAAAAGCCGACCCGGAACTGTTGCTGGGCTGGGCGCAATCCGACGATATTGAGGCGCAGCGTCTGCTGCTGACCCGGACAAAACCGGCCCCGGAAATGATTGAAGCGCTGGGTCTGAGTCCCGACCCGGCGGTGCAGGAGTTCATCAAAGAGCTGCACGAGCCGACCCCGCAGGAACTGCTGGCAAAGGCCGAATCGGACAGCGAAACGCTGCGGATGGAAGCGGCGGAATATAAAGACCTCCCCGCCGAAATTCAGCATATTCTCGCCGGCGATCCGAACGCGGAAGTACGCGCCCGGCTCGCCGCCCACCCGGCCATCGACGAAGAGGTGGCGCTGTTCATCGCGGCATCGAACGATATGGCGGCCTGCAAAGCGCTGGCGGCAAATGAAAATATTACCGACAAAGTGAAAGTCGAACTCTGCCATCACGAATCGGACGACGTCCGGCTGGTGATGGCCTACCGCGAAGATTTAACCGAAGACGATCTGCAGATTCTGGTGAATAAAAATGAAGACCTCAATCTGGTCGGCCATCTGGCGATGCAGCAGATTGAATATCACCACACCAAACCGGAACTGCTCGAAAAACTGCTGGCCCATAAACGGCCCTCGCTGCGCGCATTTGCCGCCGTTGCAACGCAGTTGACGCACACGCAGGTGCGCAAACTGATGCGCGACGAGTGCGCGTCTGTACGGCTTGCCCTTTGTGAGAACCCGATTTTAACGGCCGCCGCATTTGAGGTGCTGGCGCAAGACTGGAATCCGGCGGTGACCAAACGGGCCAAAACGCGGCTGAGAAAACTGCCGAAGGAGACCGAGCACGAAGAGGAATTGGAAGAAAACGGCGAACCGAGTCTGGTCGACCGAATTGTGAACTTTTTTAAATAGGAAGAATGAATGGATAACCGCGAAATAGGCGAAAGCAACTCAACTTGATTGAGTCTATTTCGCGGTTAAAACCCAAAGGTAAGAAAATATGGCAAAGAAAATCATCCCGTTAACAGCGCGCGATATTATTCTACAGGCCGACGCGGAAACCATCCGCGAAGCCCTCGAAGCACGCGTGCAGATCGACGACCTTCTCGCCAAGCGCGAAGAAGCCTACCGTCAAATCGAAGCCCTCGAACAGCAGGTTGAAGCGCTGGTCGGCGAAGAAGGCGTATTCGTTTATCCCGAGCCGCCCGTCCCGGTGGCCGGCTTCGCAAACCCAACGCCTGCTTCCCGCCCGAAACCCACGCCGCCGAAGGTTGAAAAACCGGTAAAGGAAAAGGCGGAGGAAAAGGCCGGCGACGAAAAAGAACCTGCTGACGGGGAAACGACCGAAGCGGAAACCGCCGAAAAAAAGTAAGGCGTGAGACGTGAGACGTGAGACGTGAGACGTGAGACGTGAGACGTGAATGGTCACGGTTCAACCGTCAATCGTCACGCAGTTAACGTCCCTCATCCGATGCAGAATCAGATCCAGATTAATCAGTTGCTGATGGAGCGCGAAGACCGTTTTGTGGAGGTCTCCGAGCTGGAGCGGCAGATCCATTTGATATTGGGCGGCGACCCTTATCCCCTCGCCGCGCCCGATATGCTGCCGTCGCGCCAAAAGCGAAAGAAACCCAAGCGCCCGCCCGCCGAAACGAAAGCGGTTCCTGTCCGAGTGCGCAAACTGGATCCGGAAACTGAAGCCGCCTACCGCATCTGTTACCTTGACAACGACGTCGAAAAGACCGAAATCCACACCGACCCCAAACCGCTGGCCGTGCTGGCAAACACCGCCCTGCCGAACCTAACCGTGCAGCAGATTGAAACGGTTCAGCGGAGCGATAGCGGCGGGTGGATTCCGGTTGAAATTCTGCACACAAATCCGGCAGGAGATGGCCCGTAGCCTTGCGGTACAAAATGTTTAATCCACAGATTTCAGGATTATCGCAGATTCTTTTTCTGCTGCCCGGCAAACAGGGCGGTATAAAACAACGCCCTTTCAATACACCGGAAAACATGGTTCACTCGGCGCTTATTTACAGGGAGTTTGAATGAAACTGTCGCACATCGGATATCTGGCTGCCGTATTCATTCTGGCGGGCTGCGCATCGGTTAAACGTCTGCCGCCGCCGGACGACTATTCTCTGCTGGGCGAAATCCCCGGTATTCCCTGCGCGCGGTTCTGGGGCGACGACGCCCCGACAAACAACGTCGAGCGGTCAGCGACATTGCGCCAACAGATTATGGCCGATCCGGCATATGAAAAACATGCTCCGATTTATTTTCTGGCGCTTTCCGGCGGCGGACAGAAAGGCGCTTTCGGCGCCGGGCTGCTGGCGGGCTGGACGGCTTCCGGCTCCCGCCCCGAATTCCGGATGGTGACCGGTATCAGTACCGGTTCGCTGATTGCCCCCTTTGCCTTCCTCGGCCCGGAATATGACGAAGCTATTCATGAAATGTATTCCCGCTTTTCGACAAAGGACGTCCTCAAAACCCGGTTTCTTTCCGGCCTTTTCGGCGGTGATTCCGTGGCTGATAATTCGCCGCTGCGGGAAATTATTAAACGCTATCTGACCCCGAAAGAGATCGAACGCATCGCCGCCGAACACCGGCGCGGACGCCGCCTGTTTGTCGGCACCACCAACCTCGATGTTCAGCGGCCGGTGATTTGGGATATCGGGCATATCGCCGCCAGCGGAAACCCGAAAGCCTACGATCTGATTCTCGACATTCTGCTGGCCTCTGCCGCGATTCCGGGCGCCTTCCCGCCGATGTATTTCAACGCTGAATCCAATGGGCGGCTGTTTGACGAGCTGCATGTGGACGGCGGAGTCACAACGCAGGTGTTTATCTCCCCCATCGACTTCAATATGGAGGCGGCACTGAAAAATGCAGGGCTGGACGGTCCGGTCTCTGTTTACATGATCCGCAACACCGGCATCGCCCCCGAAACGGAACAGATTCCGCCCAAAACAGTACCGATTCTGACGAAGTCGCTTTCCACGCTGCTGCGCGCGCAGGGTCTCGGCGATATGTACCGCATTTACCTCGATGCCGAACGCAATGGACTCGAATATCACGCCGCTTATATCCCGTCCGATTTCCGCGCGGAACCCGATGAATTGTTCGACATCGCATATATGACCGAACTGTACGATCTGGCTTTTGGACAGGCGAAAAACGGATTCCCCTGGAAAACCAAACCGCCCGAATTCAAGCACACGTCCCCCCGCGGCCCGCAATAGACCAAGCGCCGCCGAAAAAAGAAGCGGCGTTTGCATAGGTGATTTCAGCCAGTTCGGCGGCCGGAATACCGCTCAGTTCGGCGGCTTTTTCCAATACCAGCCGAATGTTTGCCGGTTCATTCAACGGGCCTTCGGCCGAGATCGGCAAAATATCGGGGGAATCGGTCTCAATTAAAATACGGTCGGTCGGAACCGCGCGGATAGCGGCTCCGGCTTTTTTATTGTTCGGCCGGGTGATGGAGCCGGAAAAGGAGATATACGCACCGCGTTTGACCAGTTCCGTCGCGACCTCCGCCGATCCGCCGAAGCAGTGGATGAGCATTCCGCGCGGCAGTTCGCCGAATTGATCGAGCAGTTCAATTAAACGCCCCCACGCCTGTCGGCAGTGGATGGAAACGGGGCGGTTTAAACGCCGGGCAATTTCCAGTTGAGCCAGAAATACAGCTTCCTGTTCTTCGTCATTGCGCTCGCTGATCGCGTG
>QKFE01000344.1 GCA_003252225.1 Kiritimatiellales bacterium
ACTGTTTTTCATACCGAACCTCCGCTCCGCTGGCGCAATACAACACACATCCCACGCAATGTTGCATGTTTATGATCACGTAAATAACCACACATAAATTTTTATTTCCACGAAAAAACTATTCTTTTGGGTAGGTTTTCATCGCAAGCCCGTTTTGGATTCAGAAATGCAATATCCGCTGAGAAAAAACATTCCTGTGCTTTAATATCCAAACCGAACTCCGCCGTATCCAACCACAGGTGCGTCACTCGCACCGCCGCCTTTTTAAACCGATAATATAATTACATCCGCCCCCGCGAAACCGGAAGCCAAACTTCTGGTACATATAACTATATTTTTTGTACTATCTGCGCATTCCCTTACAACAAACGGGATTATAGACAACATTTAACATAGAAATGGGATTATTCTCTTACCCAGCCCGATTTCATCCTGCAATCGGTATTGCTTTCGCCATTGTCTTTGTGCCATGAATAAAAATGACTTTACGTTGAGGGGTAATCCACCATGAATAAACTTGCACTTAGTCTGTTGATTTTAACATTCACTGCCGTATGCCATGCTGAAATCCGTAGCTGGACGACATCGGACGGAAAAACCTTCGAGGCGGAATTTATTAATGTTATCGGTGACAAAGCGGTGTTCCAGTCCGGAAAAAAGCAACTGAAAATTTCGTATGACTCCCTTTCCGAAACCGACAAGGAATACATTGCGCTCTCAAACCCGCCCAAACTGGACATCACTTTCACCAAATCATCGGTATCCCGGCACATCCAGACATCGCCGGTTTTTCAGGAAGCCCCGCCGCGCATCAACGATTTTACCTTCGGTGCCAAAGTGCGGCAGACATCGGCCGGCGACTACCCCTTCGAACTCGAAATCGAGTATTTTGCAATCGGGCAGGAACTCCGGGGAAACCGCTTTATTCTGCTCGACCGGGATAAACGGACATTCACCTTAACGCGCGAAAACAAGCTGGCGTTCGACTTTAAGGGCGAACGCCTTGTTGAAGTGATGCAGTACGACATGAAGGAGCGCATGTTCGGCCGCGAATATGCCGGCAATCTGGTGACCATCACCGACAAACGCGGTGTAATCATCGGATACAGCGCGTCGAATGAGTGGCTGTACGATAATATTGAAAACCTCAAACAGCTTCCGCTGAACGCCTATTTTGACGAAACCTGCACTCGTCAGTATCCGACTCCGCCGAAGAGCTGGTATTAAATTTCCCCCCCCCCCCCCCGAAATGACCGGTATTTTTTACCGGTCATTTTTTTTGCGGACAGGTTTGGTTCCCCCCGCGCCCCCCTCCGCTACCTTTCCGCACCGGATTACGGTGACTGTATTTTGAGGCGAATGAACAGCTGACTGTTTGTGCCGCCGTAGAGTCGGTGTTCGGTTTCGGCATAATCCGGATCGGCGGTGGGGTTGGTTATTGAAGCGCCCCACGCGGTGCTCCAAATCCCGCCAATCAGATTATCGCTCCATTCGGTTAAATAACTGACCCCCGCGTTGGTGTGGGTTACTTGCTGGTGGGAAAAGCGGACGATATCGTCGTGGCCGTAGGCTAATTCCGGCTGGGCGCCTTTTATGGCGGAATCCGTCGGATTTCCGCCGAGAGCATATTCGTAAACGTCACTTTCGCCGTCACCGTCAAAGTCCGCCGCCATCGCGCCCGTTAACCCGTTTTCGCTGGCAAATTCCCCCCAGCCGTTTTCCGGGAAAAAAGGCTCCGAAAGTTCAACATCAATAAAGCGGAAAAGGCCGAGCGGAACGTCGATAAATGAAGTGCCGCCTGTCACCGGATAGGTTGTTCCATTCAGCAGATCGGTCACGGAAACCGGGTTGACTGTATTGAACGAAACTTCGGCAACGCGGTCGTTCGGGTTTAAAAACCCGCCGTCAACCAGTGTTAAACGGAGGTGGTACGGATCGGTCTGCGCACAGACCCACGCCACATCGCCGGAAACCGTAACAGGCAGCTTTTTTGAAGCGACTGCAAGGGCATTTGAAACCGTCGAACAATAGGTGTCCGCACCGAAGCGGGTGCTTCCGTCGGGAGAAATATAATCGGTTCCGTCGGTGATGAATTCCTGCATGATGTTCCGGTAAAGCGGGTGGAGTTTTTCATCCAATCGGCCCCGCACTGCGCCGGACTGAGCAAAAGCGCCATCCTGCGGCGGCGTAATCAAAACCAGCCCGTTTTGATAGGACGGAAGAAAGTGGGTTGTGCGGTCTTTTACACCGGCGGCGAAACGCGAAAAATCCCAACCGGTCACCGGCGCGCCGGGCCAGCTGTCATTCATTCGGCTGAAAACGCGCGGGTTATTTTCCTCCCACGGTTCGTCATAAAAAATATTCCACTTCAGCCCGTTCACTTCACTGATCAGCGACGGATCGGGTTCTTTCATGCCGAGATGCACGGGCGAAAAACTGACGATCTCTTCGCGCTTCGGAATAAACAGCGCCCCTTTTGCGATGAGGCCATAAATCAGTTCAAAATATTCCTCGTGCCATTCCACCCCGTGGTCGTTGATATGCGTTGAACCCAGCGCCATGTTATAAACGGAGTAACGCAGATAGTGGCTGGGTATCCGCTGATCGCAGTGGGTTCGAAGCCCGTTATACCGCACCATATCCGGCACGGCCCGCGAACCCCACTGATCCACTGCGCCGCTGGCCCACAAACCGACGCGTCCGGGAACACTCAGGTCATTAATTTTTGCGCCGGTCTCTTCCTGCGCCGCGACAAACGGTTCAGCATATTCACCGGAACGGAAACCATCCCAAATCGGCAGATGTACAACGGAGAACCACATCGGTGCTTTTGAGCGAAAATAAACCCAGGCATTTTTCCCCTTTGCATGATCACCTAGCGGATAAAAAAGATCGTTGAGTACCCATTCAAAATCGGCATCGGAACCGTAAATTTCCGGCCAGATCTGCACGCAGGTTTTCCCGTTGCCTGCGTCGATAATCTGTTCCGAGGTTGAACGCTGATACATATACGGATCATTGCCGTGCCCGCCCCAATAGGCGATACCGTCGTGCCCGGCATATTGCGCTGAAATAGAACTCACCGCCTGCTGCTGCGTCAGCGTGTAATTCATCCGCCCGTCGATGCGGTCGCGGTATTCATCATTGTCGAGATAGGTTTCCGACGCATATCGCCAGTTTGTCATTTCCCGATCCGGCATAAAGGTGTTCAGAAAAACGGGGCTTGAATACTGATTCTGAATATCGGCGATCTGATTGCCCAGCGAGCCTTCATAATAGCCCAGCATATAAACCGGCAGCGGATCGCGCTCCCACACCGGTTTCACGAAAGCATCAACCTGCCCGTGCACCGCCGCCATATTGGAACGCATCGCGGCAATCTTTCCCGGCGGCACCAGCCCTTCAAACGCGCTTTTCCAATTAGGGTCGGTCGGGTCGATAATATGCACCGCACTCCCGCCGCTCTGCGCACTGCCCAAAACGATTTTCCCGCTGACCGGGTCTTTCCACATATCATTGAACGCAATATCGCCCGCCAGCACTTCGGTCTGCGCCGGATTTAGATCCGGCGGGGCCAGAATAATCTTGTTGCCGTACACGGTGAGTATTTTAAACCCGCTCCCATCCGCAATGATTTCCGGTTGCGGCGTACGATAACCGAAATCATTGGAAAGCCCGTTAGCCGCAATCGCATCTTTCGGAGCCAGTGCTGAAAGCCCATTCGTTCCCGGATTCGTCAGGTCATAGCGGTAAATACGCGCGCTGTCATGATTCCCGTTCATACCGAACAGCACTTCAAACTGTCCGTCGCCGTCCGGATCAACCACCCGCATATCGCTCGGAAATCCCTCCGTTCCCGCCAATGAATGAATCTGTACCGGCTGATTGCCCAGCACATCAAATTCATACAGGTGCGTCGCAAACCCCCACACATGCGAATTTGCGCCGTGAACCAGCAAGCGCTCCGATCCGTCCGGCATCGGCAGCGGACGGATAAAATTGGCCACGTGAAGTTTGTCATACGTCGGCGACGGATCCACCCACGCGTTGGCGGCAGAATAACTGCGGGAATGTAC
>QKFE01000184.1 GCA_003252225.1 Kiritimatiellales bacterium
GGCATCAACCATTACGGCAACGGTCGGGGCCAAACTGCGCCCGATGGTCGTTGCGCCGTACAGGACGATTTCGGGTTTCTTTTCGTTGATCAGCTGGGCGACTGCACGGGAATAGTAATCGTTCTGATAGTTTTCCAGTTTCGGATCGTCGATGGTGTAAACCTTTTTTGCGCCGAAGTTATACAGTTCCTGACAGAACTGAGCCCCATTCGCGGAGGGCAGCACCGCGCAAAGCGTAAAGCCCGATTTTTCGCAGAGGATCTGACCCTGACTGAGAAGCTCCTGAACGACGCCGGCGATTTTGCCTTCGCGCTGTTCCGCATATACCCAAAGTTCTTTTGTCGTGCTCATAGGATGTGCTGCTCCTTCAGTTTGTGGATAAGTTCTTTGATCATTTCAGACGGTTCGCCGGAGAGAATTTCTTTGTTCAGTTTAACCGGCGGCGCGAATACCTTGCTCACTTTGGTCGGCGATCCGGCCAGACCGATTTTCTCTTCGTCGGGCTGAAGTTCTTCAACGCCCCAAACCGGGATTTCGGCTTTTTTAGCCGCCATTTTCTTTTTCAGCGAAGGCATACGCAGCTCATTGGCTTCTTTCACCACAGTCGCCGCGCAGGGTTTGTCGATGTCCCAGATTTCGTATCCGTCCTCGGTGACTTTGTTCACTTTGAACGTATCGCCGGTCACTTCGATGCCCTTGGCGTAGGTCAGCATCGGAATGTCTAAAAAGTGTGCAACACCCGGACCGACCTGTGCGGTATCGCCGTCAATCGCCTGCTTACCGAAAAGCACGAGATCCACTTCGCCGAGTTTTTTGATTGCGAGGCTGATCGTGTACGAAGTCGCCCAGGTGTCGGCACCGCCGAATTTACGGTCGGAAATCAGAATGGCTTCATCCGCGCCGTGCGAAAGCGCGGTACGCAGCGCCTCTTCGGCCTGCGGCGGCCCCATCGAAATCACGGTCACTTTTCCGCCGTGCTGATCTTTGAGCTGCAACGCCATTTCGAGCGCGTTTTCATCGAACGGATTGATGATGGATGGAACTCCTGCGCGATTCAGACGGTTCGTTTCGCGGTCAATTGTGACCTTGTCTGAATCGGGCACCTGCTTGATACATACTACGATGTGCATGAACACCCCTTTCCCGAGTTACAAAATAAAGCGCAGAAGATAGGTCAACCATCCGGCCACCTCAAGCCCAAATGCCCGCAAGTAAAAACGGAATTAATCCCTCTTCATTCAAATCCTATCATGTTTACGACGGATTTTTTTTTTACAGAAGAACGCAAAGGCCGCGAAGAATGGAGCTTAGCGATCTTTGCGAACTTCTGTTAATTTGGTTCCGGCTTTGCCGGGTTGGAAAGTACGGGCGAAACAGCACCGGAAACCGGTAGCGGACAGAAAACGTGAAAAAATCATCACATTATACTTAATGTATTGTTTTAGTATTTAAAAGTTCGACGTATCGCAGCTCCCGAACTAAACTTCCTCTAAATTAGGAGGTAATAAAGATGAGACCTCGTATTTTTCTGCCGCTGTTTTCCCTGCTGCTCACCCCCCTATTTTCTCTGGCGTGGGTTCCCAAACCCGTCGCCGATGATCCGCTGGTTCGGATGCCGGGCACCCAGCCGGGTGAAGTCATTGACCTTGAAGTCGATAAAAACTGCCTCAGTTGCCACGGCGGCTTCGAAATGGATCACTGGCGCGGTTCAATGATGTCTCAGGCTTCGCGCGATCCGCTCTTCTGGGCCGGAATGACCGTTGCCGCACAGGATGCGGTTTGGGCCGTCGGAACCCCGAATGCGGCCGATATCTGCCTGCGCTGCCATTTCCCCCAAGGCTGGCTCGACGGCCGCTCCGATCCGCCGAATGCCACGTTAATGCGGGGAGAAGATTACGACGGCGTCAGCTGTAAAATATGCCACTATATGTACGATCCCAATTTCAAGGCCGTTTACAACGGCACTCGTGAGGGCACCGATTGGCTGAACCATTGGGATGAAACCGGGGCAAGCAGTACTCCGTCGCAGGCCGCCGCCAATGCCACCTATGCCGCCGACGCTGCCGCAGCAGCCACCATTCTGCATTTTAACGGCACCCAGTTTTTCACCAACAACGCTCCGAAAAGCGCCGCCTATATTGAAAACGGCGGCGGACAGATTTATCTGGTGACGGACGACTATTCCCGGAGCCGGTTCACCGATGCCAAACGCGCCCCCTTTTCCGACGCAAACGCAAAGCATAACATACTTTACAGCCGCTATCATAAAAGCCGCGATCTCTGCGGAACCTGCCACGATGTTTCCAATCCCGTACTCGCCAACCTGCCGTATGCCACCAACGCGCCCGGCGACGGCGTCACCGTGCTGACCACCGAAGCGCTGCCAGCCCATGCGTACGCCCACGTCGAACGCACCTTCTCCGAATTCATGCTTTCCGCCTTTTCAACGAACGGCGGTATTGCCGGAACCGGCCCCTACAGTCCGGATCGATTCAATACCTCGCGGGCGGGCAACAAAATAGCCAACTGCCAGGACTGCCATTTTCAGGATATCGACGGAATCAAGGCCGGAAATGCCGGCGTGACCCGCCCGAATGAATCCGTTGAACATCCGCAGAGCGGCGTGCCGGAACACCGGATGATCGGCGGCAATGCGTGGATTCCGACCATCCTCGCGTCAATTGTCGGCGACGCCAATTCCAACCCCAATTTTGATGCCACAAATTCCGCCCTGCTCCGTCAAGGCCCGGCGATTTTAACCCTCGATTTATCGCAGGGCGAATTACTCGATCAGAACCTGCTGATGCAAACCGCGACGCTGGCGCAAAAAATGGTGCAGGACTGTGTTTCGATGACCAACGCCAACTACAATATTTCGACCGGCGATTTCAGCCTTCGTATTCAAAACCACACCCCGCATAAAATACTGTCCGGTTATCCCGAAGGCCGCCGCGCCTTTCTGAACGTGAAAGCCTACGCCAACAACACCCTCATTTATGAACTGAATCCCTACGATTATGACGTCGGCACACTCAAAGGTCTGCATCACGATTACTCGCCCAACAGCCCCTCGCTCGCAAGCTGGGAAAAGCACGAAGACGCACTGGTTTACGAAGTGCACCAATCCAGCTCCATTCTCGGGGTAAACGAAACCTTCCACATGGCGCTGGCCACCGGGCGATACAAAGACAACCGGATTCCGCCGCGCGGTTTCGACATCGGCAATGCCACCAACCGGCTCTGCGAACCCGTCTGGCACGGTGTTTCCGACCTCAATTATTTTACGCCGGATGAATATGCCGGCGGTTACGATGATTTAATCATCACCCTCCCGGTCGGAACCGAACGCATCGAAGCCGGCCTCTATTATCAAACCACCAGCCGCGAATTCATCGAATTCCTGCGCGATGAAATCAACGGAACCGCCGCAACACTGACCGGAACCGGGGCCGGCGGCGATCCGGCTTATATCGCCCAGACCGATCCCTGGTTTTCCGGACTCGCCGCCTGGGGCGACACCATTTGGCAACTGTGGGAACACAATAAAAACGTGCACGGCGCGATTCCCGTCCTGATGACCAACACCTTCGTTCAGCTCGATGTTTCCGATATTGACGGCGACGGAATACCCGCCTATTGGGAAACCCTCCATTTCGGCGGCGCAACCAATGCCGTTGCAACCGAAGATTCCGACGGCGATTCCGCCGATAATTTAAGCGAATACATCGCCTTCACCAGCCCAACCGACAGCAACTCCGTGTTCAGCTTCACCGCGGATATCACCCCCGCCGGAAGCAATACAGAAATCGCCGTCGAATTCGATTCGCTGGCCTCAAGGTTTTATTCCCTGCAAAGCACAACCAACCTGCTTTCAACCAATGCGTGGATAAACCTCACCGGAGATTTCCGGGGGATTGATGAAAAACTCAGCGTCGCCTCAACCAACGACCAGCCGCAAAGTTTTTACCGGATCAACGTAAAAACCCCCGGATCGCCTTAACCGCAAAAATCCGGTCAACTGAACCTGCCCGGGATAATGGGCGCATAACTCGGCCCCGGACCGAAAAATCC
>QKFE01000063.1 GCA_003252225.1 Kiritimatiellales bacterium
AACGTCGTCGCCGATGGTTTCGGCCAGGCAGGTGGTGGCGATACCGATCACTTCCGGGCGGTATCCTTCAATCACATGTTTCAGCCCTTCAAAAAGGTTCCCGCGCCCTCCAAAAACCACACTCTCTTCGCCGAAGCTCGATGAGGCGATATCCATCGGTTCGCGGAAGTGGCTGATCATGTAGCGGCGGATATAGGTGGCGCAGCCCTGCGAGCCGTGCAGGAAAGGCAGACAGCCTTCGATTCCGCGGAATGCGAGGCAGGCGCCGAGCGGGGCGCAGAGTTTGCAGGCATTGCGCGTCGCCGTGAAATGTTTGCCGGTCAGCGGCTTCTCATGAATAGTTTCAGTACAGTTCATCTCACTACATCCTTGTTAAACCGCGAAGACGCGAAGGACGCGGAGATTGTCCCTCTGGATAATAGAAACTTGGCGGTCTTTGTGTCTTTGCGGTTCATAAATTCAGTTCCTGTTTGCTCTCCTTGGCGCGAACTGCCAGACGGGGCTCATAACGGAGGAGTGGACTTCTTTGGCGAAGTTGACCATCCCGATAAATCCGGCGAGCGCTTCTTTGCGTTCGTGGTTGTGGTCGCAGAAGCCGACGCCGAGTTTGTAGGCGATCGGGCGCTCTTTGACGCCGCCGATGAAGAGATCGACGTCTTTCTCTTTGACATATTTTGCGAGTTCGAGCGGGTTGGTGTCGTCGAGGATGACGGTGCCCGGATCGCAGAGTTCGGTGAGCAGTTTATAGTCTTCCACCGTGCCAGTCTGCGATCCGGCCACCACCACGTCCATGCCCAGCGTACGGAGCGAACGCACCAGCGAAAAGACCTTGAAGGCGCCGCCGGTGTAAACCGCGGCCTTTTTCCCCTTAAGATCCTTTCGGTAGGGTTCGAGCTGAGGCATGAGTTTGGCCACTTCTTCTTTAATGACGCGCTGCGCACCTCTCCGCATCCCGTCGTCATCAAAAAAGTCGGCCACGTCATAGAGTGCTTTCGACATGTCTTCGATGCCGAAATAGGACGCACGCTGGATCGGTGTGCCGTGCTTTTCCTGTAACATCTTTGCTAGGTTGATCACCGAACCCGAGCACTGCACAATATTCAACCGTGCGCGCCCGGCTTTGCGGATATCATCAATCCGTCCGTCGCCCGAAACCGTGCAGACCACATTAACGCCCATCCGTTCGTAGTAGTCCTTGATGATCCAGATTTCACCGGCGAGGTTGAAGTCGCCCATAATATTGATCGAATTCGGAACCTTCTTTTCCGGGTGGTCATCTTCTCCGACGATTTTAAAGAGCGCCTGGCAGGCCGCTTTGTATCCTTCTTTTTTGGATCCTTTAAAACCCTCGGAATCGACCGCAATCACCGGGATGCCCTGTTCCTTCTGCACCTTTTTACAGACCGCATTCACGTCATCGCCGATCACGCCGATAATACAGGTTGAATAAATAAACGCCGCCGCCGGTTTATATTCATCAATCAGTTCCGAGACCGCGTGATAAAGTTTCCCCTCGCCGCCGTAAATCACATCCCGCTCCTGCATGTCCGTCGAAAAACTCAGACGGTGCAGCTCCGGGCCGGAAGAGAGGGCGCCGCGGATATCCCACGTATACGACGCGCAGCCGATCGGGCCGTGCACAATATGAATCGCATCCGCAATCGGATAGAGCACCACGCGCGAACCGCAGAAACTGCACGAACGCTGACTGACCGCTCCCGCGAGGCTCTGCTTTTCTGCCTGCATCGCAAACTCGCCGCCCTCGTGTACCTGGGCTTTGCGCTTCTCTAACAGGTTGATTTTTTCTTTTGCCATTTCCGTATTCCAAATTGTTGCCGACCCCTATTGCAACAGGTGTGCCACCGCCGCACCGCGCGGGCGCGTTGCAGTTGTTAGTTGTTGGTTATTAGTTATTAGAAAAAAAGGGACAGGCTAAGGGGGGAGGGGCGCGGGGAGGGGGTTAAACGGAAATAAATTTCCATTCAACCCAATGCCCGCCGCCGCCGCTCCTTCAACTCCCCGGAAACAAATGGGTTAAGCGTAGTTTCGACATTTTTTTCCGCCGCCAAATAGCCGGTGCGAAAAATGTAGTGTGAATCATTACGGTGCCGAGACTTTAAGTCTCAGCCCGGAAAATCGATAAACCCCGCTGTTTCGGCGGGGTTTATCCATTTATGGGGGGTTCAACCGCTCTCAAAGGGCGCGAAGATTTCTGCCGGTGATAACTGCGATCCGTTTTTGAAGGGTTCTCGGAGAGGCGGCTATCCTCCCTACGAGGGCGGATAGCTTTTCAAACAACCTCTCGACCTTGTTTAGATAAACAAGACGTCGCTATAACGTGGCTTCCATTTCGATGCTGACTGTCACCTCATCAGCGATTACGGCTGCCGGTGAGCTGATGAGGCCGAGATCGCGGCGGTTGAGCTCAATTTCAGATTCCAGACCCAGACGTGTCTTGCCGTAAGGATCTTCGATCGGACCGGCCACTGTCACGGGAAGGACAACGGTGTGATCTTTGCCGAGGATGTTCAGCACACCTTTTACCTCATAGCTGGAATCACCGGTTTTCTTCACTTCCGTGCTTATAAAGGTGATGGCCGGATATTTTTCGACATCAAAAAAATCGCTGTTTTTCAGATGGGCATCGCGTTTTTCGTTATTGGTGTCGATGCTGGCGGCGACAATCGATCCTTCCATGCCTTTGAGCGTTTTCGATTCCATATCGAAATCGACCGTTCCTTCGAAGGTATTGAATTTCCCTTTGGTATTACTGACCATCATGTGCTTCACGGAAAAGCCGATTTCGGCGTGGCCGGTGTCGATGGTAAACTTTTCGGCATGTGTTCCGATCGTCAGAGCGGCGGCTGTCATCATACTGAGTAACAATTTCATCGAATTCTCCAGTTTGGGGTTATTTATGCTCCCTGTTCGGGATGATCGTTGCATGATTACAGAAAAATTCAAAAAAGTTTTTGGAGACTATTCTCCAAGAACGAATCGGATGGGAGGAGGAAAGAGCATGGCATAGCCAGAGGTGCTAATTTTGAATAGGGGGCCGCGTTCATGGGCACCACTTCCTTTTTCCTTGATCAGGTGGTCGATTGTAACCAGTCCGGTTGCCAGAAGATCTGAAAACAGATGGCAGTGGGGCGTTCGTGTGTATTCGACGCTTTTGAATAAGAACTCTTCCCGATTATTGTTCACTCTGCTTTCTGCGCTTACCCAAAAAGTTTCTTTATGTTTTTCAGATAGTTTTTGGCGAAGTTCTGCCAGAGGCCACACCAGAATTCCCTTGTTGAGGGTTCCATGCCTTTGTCCGTTCTCAAGCAGTAAATCGAGATCGTGTTCAACCGCCAGTTTTAACCCTTGAGGATTTTGCTGAAGCGCATTAACCGTACAGTTCAGTCGCCGCAAACCGTTTTTGTCGTAACCATACAGGTCAACTAATTCTCGGAATGAAGCCAGCGAGCTCAGATTCCAATTGGGAACTTTTGCGAACAGTGTTTTTCGTGTGTTGCTCGTTTCTCTTTTGGATTTCAATTCTATGCCTTTGTAATCAGGCAAAGGGCTACTGTTGATTCTTAGTCCAAGTGCAGATTCCAGTGTTCTGCCGATGGCCGTAGAGCCAGTGCATTCCGCAACGATGTAACCACAGCGAGCGATATCGCCTAGTTTCTTTAAAAGCTCTGTGGCTGTGGAACTGATTTGGCGTGAAGGCTGTAACTCCGAAAGAAGAAGCGCAAATGAGCGGTCAGACGCTTCTCTTTGATTAAAAGCGCACGAAGACAGATTAAGCGCATATAGCAAGTTTCCTTTCACCGCTATGGCAAGCATGTCATTTTCTTTCGCTGAGGAGTTCAATCCGGCGAACCATATGCGTGGATCACCCTTTTTTGTTAGTGGGCGGTAAAGGGACGCTTGGCTTTCTCTTATTTCTCCCCTGCCTGCAAGCACAGCGTTAATGCATACTTTGTGTTCCTGTCCTTGTTGTTGTAGCGCATAATCATGGACTCCTTTTTTCAAGAGGAATTCTCGAAGGGGGGCAATTGCATCCA
>QKFE01000240.1 GCA_003252225.1 Kiritimatiellales bacterium
ACAAACGCCGTATACATTGTGTTGCTCGCGCACGTTTCCGCCGGCTCCACTTTCAGCACCGAATTACCCCCCTCCGGCCACAGAATTAAATCCGTACCCTCTTCGATGAAATAGGCCTTTGCCTCAAACCGTCCGACGCCGAGCAACGGCAATCTAATTGTGAAATCGCCGGCCTCATTCGGCTCCATTTCAAAATCATGCCAGTCGCGCGAAAGCGGCGGCAGCCCCTTTTCCGCGTGCAGAATAATTTCCGTGTGGCGGATGTGCGAATAGCCGATATTCGACCGCAGCCACGCCTTCCCTTTTTTGCCGGTGCGGTTTTCCAGTTTAAAGGTAATGGCGTCGCCGCGAAAATGGATCGTGTGCTTCCCCGGTTCCGGGTGCTGAATCAAATTGGCCATTGAAATTTTCCTTTTGGTGCCTCAGCTTCGCCTCGGCAGTTTATCCGTTATTGGTTAATCGTTATTAGGGCTGACTGCACTGAAGCAAACACAACCTGCTTTGCGCGGTGCGATTCAACGGTATCGCCGCCATCTTGTCGGCCACATGAAGCCTACGCACTTCATCCTGATAACCAATAACCATTAACTATTAACCGATCCTGAAAACCAACGGTTTTCAGGATCTTCAAACATCGATTTTTTTTTGTATGCCCCGGATTTTATAAGGGAAAATCCGCCGATGTCTGCAAAAAGGAGGGTTTTTTAATGTGAGGAACGGAGCCGTGGCAAGTATAGCGAGGAATTGTCTAAAAGTTCTTTTTACTGCTCTTTAGGGAGTCCTTCAGTTTGTCAAAAACTTTTGATGGAACGTATACCTTAGGCTCTGTTACATCATGAGTTTCTCCATTATCGATGAGCCACTCGATGATCTTTAAAGCCTCTTTGCCAAACTCTTCCCTATTGCTGTTTGAAGTAAGTCCGAACGTTGGAACGCCGCCTTTTTTCATTGTTGTGATGAATTCATTAATGGAGTAAGGCCGCTTGTGTAAATAATCCCCGCTAATGCTGTTGATATAGGGACATATTGTTTCCAGTGGATGCGGATTTAAAAACGAGTCGTATTTAACGTCGCCATCAGGAGTTAAAAGAACCAAGCCTGTTCTTTCTGTCTGTCCTCCCGAATAGTCAGCGTTGCTTTCCAGAGGAAAGAGCGCGATAGAGATTTCCAGCTCGAACCCATTGTCATAAACCTTTCCAAGATCAGTGCTCTTAATCCTATATTTCTCATATGGATATGGATACAGGCGACTATCCTTGCTGATCTTCCAATCTTCATTTTTTTTGTCAGACACGTATTTTTTAGCAATTTCCTTAACTTCAGTTGCAGTTAGTACTCTTTTTTCGTTGGTTGAAGTTTGGGGCTGGGTCGATGCTGTCGGTTGCCATTGTCGAATGTAAGCTTGATCTTCATCGGAAAAAATATCGGTTGATACTGAAATAGTTGCCTTATTTTCGGGTTTCAAAGTAACCGTATTAGATCGGAGGTCAACTTTGATTATTTTCGCTTTAATCACCCTTCCGCTTTTGTCTGAAAAGGTATGGTATTCATCTGCACGTATTCCTGTGCTGAGAGTGGATAGCAGGACTATGAGTGTTATCTTTTTCATGATCACCTTTTATACGGTCTAATTGCAGATTTCAGTTTGTTATTGTCGCATCGCAGACTGTAACTACGTTTAAAACGAATGCAAGATTCGAGCTGCGAGTTGACTCAATTTAAATGACGCAACAACATCGCCCCCTCCCGGCAGAGTGCTGAAGTGTGATAAAATTTGAGCCCCGGCGGGGCCGACCGTGAATAACCACGAGTATTCCCTACGGGGAAACGGGCTGGATGCCGAAACATTCCCCGATCCTTACTGAACTGATAACAGCACACAAGTGACATGCCGAGAATGTTTTCGTTTGATGTTTCGTGTTTCAAATATTGTTTCGGATTTTGAAGTTAGAGCTCCGCATTTCCGACAATCGGTAAGGTTGCGGTAGGGGATTGTTATAGTCGTTTTTTGTTGATAAGTTCCTTCACTTCACGCATATACGAGCGCTTTTTCCGGGGGAAACCTATGCGGATTGTAATTATTGGAGCAGGAAATGCCGGACGGCAGTTGGCCAAACGGCTGTGCGAAGAGCGGCACAGCGTGGTGATGGTTGACGTGGATGCACATGCTTTGGCGCAGGCTGAAGCGGGGTTGGACATATTGTCAATTTGCGGACAGGGATCAAATCCGCGTGTGCTCGAAGAGGCGCAGGTGGATAAATCCGACCTGCTGATTGCGGTGACGGATAATGACGAGGTGAATATCCTTTCGTGCCTGCTGGCGAATGCGGCGGGGGTGAAGGGTAAAATCGCGCGCGTCACGAATCCCGATTTTCTCAACGGCTCCTCCCGTTATGATTTGACGAAGATGGGCATTGATCTGGTGATTAACCAGAAGCAGGAGTGCGCTCGGGAAGTTTTCAACATGCTGCAGATGCCGGGAGCACTCGAAGCGTTCGAGCTGTTTGCCGGAAAAGTGATGGTGGCCGGTTTTAACGTGAATGCGGTCAGTCCGCTGCTTGACCGCACACCGGCGGAATGCGACCGGCTGGATCTGATTCAGAGTGTCCGCGTCATCGCGATCCGTCGCAATGACGAGCTGGTGGTTCCGCACGGCAATACGGTCTTTCAGCGCAACGACCTCGTTTACCTCGTCGGGAAGCATTCGGATATTGCCCGGTTTTTCAATTGGGTCTGCCCCGATATTGAGCCGTTTGAAAAAGTGATTATTGCCGGCGGCGGCGATCTCGGCCTTATGCTGGCGAAGTTTATCGAAAATGAAGTCGATACGGTTGTTCTCGAACACGACGAAGCGCGGGCGCGGTTCTGTTCGGCCGAATTGAATAAAGCGTTGATTCTGCGTGCGGACGCGCTGACGGAAACGGCGCTGGAGGAATCCGGGCTGCACGCGCGCACGGCGTTTGTGGCGCTGACGGGCGATGACGAAGGCAATATTATGAACTGTCTGATGGCGCAGAAAAAAGGCGCTTCATTTACGGCAACGCAAATCACGCGTACTGACTTTATTCCCGTGGTCGAATCGCTCTATCTGGTGAACCGCGTGGTCAGTCCGTATATTTCAACCACCAACGCCATTCTGCACTGGCTCCGTTCCAAGCAGGTGCGAACCGCTTCGTTATTGCACAACCTTCCGGGCGAGCTGCTCGACGTAATTATCGAACCGAACTCAAAACTGGACGGAAAACGGATTCGGGAAATCAAAATGCCGGGCAAATCAATTATTGCCACGGTGATGCGCAACGGCGAAGTGGTTACTGCCACCGGCGACCTGCAGTTCCACACCGGCGACCGCGCGCTGATCTTCTGCCATCCCGACGCAGTGAAAAAAATTCAGGCAATTTTCTTCTAATCCGCTGTGAACCGCACCGGGATCGCCCTGCCTTCTATTGAGTGGTTTACCTTTGTTTTGAAGCCGGAGGAAGTTTTGAACCCACTATGAATAACCGCGCAGTCTTTCATCTTGTTTCTTACGTAATCGGCGTAATCGGGATTTCAATGGCCGCTTGCGCCGGAATCTCCTTGGCATACCACGAACCCATGAGCGTTCAGTTAAGCCTCCTTGCATCCGGTCTTATCGCGATTCTGTTTTCGGTTACGGTCGGTTTTCTGACGCGCGGAGATGTTAATCTTTCGCGGCGGGACGGGTTTGGTATTGTGACCTTCGGGTGGATCTCGGTGTCGCTCTTCGGTGCGCTGCCGTATCTGTTCTCCGGAGTCATCCGGCATCCGGTTGCTGCTGTTTTTGAGACGATGTCGGGTTTTACGACCACGGGAGCGTCGGTGCTGAGTGATTTGGAGAACATTCCGCGCGGAATTCATTTCTGGCGCGCGCTGACGCATTGGTACGGCGGGATGGGCGTTTTGGTGCTTTGCGTTGCAATTCTTCCTTTTCTCGGCGTTGGCGGGATGCAGCTCTATCGCGCCGAAGTGCCCGGGCCCTCAAAAGACCGTCTGACGCCACGTATCACAACCACCGCCAAACTGTTGTGGGGCGT
>QKFE01000173.1 GCA_003252225.1 Kiritimatiellales bacterium
TCCTCCATGCTCGGGATATGATCTTCCAGCGCGCCTTCCGCACCATCCATTTCCCGGTCATAAAGCGATGCCCAGAAACGCTCCGCATCCTGCTGTTCGCCCAGCATATCCTGCGCGGCATCAAAAACGTCCTCCACCATTTCCGGATTGATTTCAACCACCTTGTTCACTGCCGCCAATGCAGAAGCAAATTCCTGATCCGTACTGGCGCACTCCATCTTCGTCAGATACTGCTCAAACACCCAGTGCTTCTGCTCCAGCTTCGTCATCAAAACCTGCGCCGCACGGTAACTGGTTAAGGCCCGCTGCGCCGCCGCGCTTTCGCCCGACTGCTTCGCCTCTTTCGCCTTTTTCCAGTCCGCCGCCGCATCCTTTTCCATCCGCTTAATCCGGTCCTTTACATCCAGCACCGAATTTTCCGCCTGACGGAATGCCTTGCGCCGCTTCCGCCGCGCAATCCGCTCCCGCTCCTTCTTCGTCTTAAAAAACAGAAATCCCATATCCCGCTCCTTTCGGTTCCACCCTTCTCCGGCCGCAGTGTAAACGGCCGTTTAATTCCTTCTCCGCGCTCAATGCAATTTTCCGGCGTAATCCGGCTATTGCCCTTCAAACACGTTTCACAAAACGCCGCATACTCCTCCAGCGACATTTTCCGTCCCGGCTTCGGCCCTGCACAGTCACCAACTTTCCGAAAATTAAGCATCTTGCTCCGCCCTCATTAAAACTGGAGGGTTGCGCTTTGTCGCAACCACGGCTCGGACAAAGCCTCGCCCTCCATCCATACAAAACAGTCCCATCGAAGACGTCACCTTTAACACCGTCTTTATCGGATCCCTTTCTCTGCCCCCTTTCTTCAACCACCTCGAATATCGTTTCACCACTCTTTTAAAAATCCTTACGCTCCTTTAATTGCCACGAACTCTATTTCCAATGTGACTTAAATAGGCCTGTTTTCGTATCTATCATCTTCAGTTGCTGAGCCAATGACGGAACCCTTGACGCAGACACGAATGAAGGCTTAGAGTCACTGCACTCCAAAACTTTTCTCCGTACGGCCTTCATGCTATCCGGTCGATCCGCAACATCCCCTTCCAGGCATTGAATAATCAGGTCGTCCCATTTTGGATCGAGACCTTTGACAACTTTGCTCGGCGGCTTGGGGAAACCCATAATGCGTTTGCCGGTGAGCATGCGGTAGAGCATGACGCCGAGGGCATAGATATCGGAACGCTCGTCGGCTTCGCGGCCTTCACGCTGTTCGGGACTCATGTATTCATAGGTACCGAGAATGGACTTTGTGGAAGAACCGATTGATCCGGGGTTACCGCCCTCGGTTACAGTTTGCTGATACCCGATTGATGCCTGCGCCATGCTGGCCTGAATGACGCTCTGTACCCATTCGTCACCGACCATTTTTGCGAGGCCAAAATCCGTTACTTTTACCACAGAGGGCGCAGAGAAAGTATTCTGGTGTCCTTTTGTGTTTTTCGTGGCTAATCCATTTAACAACACATTCGAGGGTTTTAAGTCGCGGTGAATGACGCCGCGGGAATGGGCAAAAAAAACGGCATCGCAAATCTGCAAAGCAATCTCAGCGACCATATCAGCTGGCAGCCGATTATCCGGTGCATTTTCAAGCAACTGCTCAAGATCGCACGGAGTATCGGATTCGCCGCCGATAAATTCCATCACGAGATAGTAGCGTCCATTATCCACATCGGCATGGGTGACATTGACAATACCCGGATGTTGCAACTTTGCCATCACCTGCATCTCGGCACGGAATCGATCAATAAACCCCGGACGATCGGCATATTCGGAGGGCAGCAGCTTAACCGCATGTTTCGTGTGCATCATCGCATGTCTTGCCAGATACACCTGCCCCATACCGCCGCGCCCGAGCAGTTTAATAATTTCGTACTGCCCCAGCCGGTCGCCGCCCTTCAGCTCCGACTCTCTCCCGCCGCCGCCGGGAACTACCGTTTTATCATCGCCAATTGAGTTATTCATGCCCCAACAAAACCTTTCCCGAGCAAAGTAGAACAAGCGTCTCGCTTGTTTTGGAGGAGAGAGACAAGCGAGACGCTTGTTCTACATTCTCTGCCCCGGCTACTTTCATGTCATTGCCTTCCCTTCAGCATTTTCACGACGCCCCACAGCAGCGTTCAGCTACCCGACAAACCGGAATGTTAAAATCCAATTTCGCTACAGCCCGAACTGGTTCCACTCTTCAACGCGGATTTCGGTGTTCGCGGTTCGGATGGTTGTTCCGGGTTCGAGCCAGCCTTCGGAATCGGCGGAAGCATAGCCGAAGCCGGTGTCTTCGCGCCAAACGATCAGGCCTTCAAAATCGGGGTCGGCATCGCGGAGGAGAAGGCAGTCCCAAAGGGCGATGTAGGTTTCGGGGATGCAGTCGCTGCGGCGCATAACGAGGCTTCCGGGTTTGCGTTTCGCGTTGTCCCACCAGCCGGTTCGGACAGATTCGGGAACGGGCCAGGGTTCAATTTCGAGCGCGAATGCTCCGGGGGTTTCCGGGGACGGGCCGGCCAGTGTTAATTGGGCGGTATTTTTTGAATCGAGCTTGATTCGATCGTTGGGGGAAATCTGTTCGCCGTTCAGAAAGACGCCGAAGGCGGAGGGGCGGCTGCCTTCACCGGGATAGTCGCCGCGGTCGATGACATAGCAGGTTTTATCGTGCCGTTCGATGATGCAGTGATAGCGGCTTATTTTTGAATTGAGTTCGGAGATTGCCCGGCCGTCTTCGAATATACGGGTAACGATGTCGTTCTGCCGGTTTTTCCCTAATCGAATGAGCGGGGCGGAAAGGAGGTGTATTTTCCGCTCGCCGACGCAAAGGGTCAGGCGGTTTGTACGGGCTGCGTACGGGGGCTGTGTCCGCAGAGGAACGGGCATCAGTTGCCGCGTTTCTCTATTTGCGACTCGCGGCGGCGTCCAGCTGGAGCGGTAGAGTCGGAGGGCGGACCACAGCGGCGGCATCCGGTGCAGCCGGTCAATCACTTCTTCGAGCGAATCGCCGGTGCTTAAACCGTCCCGGATACCTGCCAAATCGAAGTCTGCGGCATGGCCGGAATTCTGGATATTGATTTCAATGTTGCGGACCACCTCCTGCGCGTGCGCGTGCGACGGCCATACTTTGTGTTCGCCGTCCGCTTCGAAGACATATTCAACGCCGTCTTTTGTGAAGCCGAAATAGAAGGTGAATCCGACGGAACCGGCTTCGGGCGCGGCAAAGTTGATATTTTTCAGTTCACGCCGTTCGCCCCGGCACGGGATCCAGTGCAGGCGCTGAACCTCCACCTTTTTTTTGCGCCCTTCAAAAACCGCGGCAATAAATACTTCGCTGAGCCCGTCAACCAGCGGCATCAGCGCAAAGCGAAAATTCATCGTTTGGCCGACCACAAAAACACGGCTCTGATCGTGCTCAACATTGATGAATGAACACGACGGATTCATCACGGGCGGCGGAACAGGAGCCGGAGGACGGGGCTGGACGACCGTATCAACCGTTAATCCGCCGCCCACCGTTTCCATCCCTGAGCACTCATCAGCCTGTATTTTCGGGGGATGATGCGTGGTCAATTGATTATCAACGGTTTCGTTCGGCGCATTAGCGGGTTCATCCGCAACCAGTTCTGCACCGCATTTCTCGCAGAAAATTCCCTCTCCGGTTTTTTTTCCGCATGAACTGCAAACTACCAACGCCATTTTTAAACCTGACTTTCATTCAAACTTCCGCGCCTGCAGACAGGATTTCGCGATACGCTCCGGTTATTTATGAATATGGGTATCGCTCACATTTTTCTTCGCCGCTTCCGTTACCGGCTCAAGCATGACTTCGAGGTTTTTATCCTGCCGATCCTGTGTATCTTTATAGAGTTGCTTGAGTTCTTTCAGCACTTCGCGGTCGTGCCCGGATTCGGCCTCTTTCATCCGGGCAAGCGCATCGGCTGCCGCGTTGGAAGCCGAAGCCGCCGCAGCGAGAATCTGTTCGGGCGACTGGCCCTGCTGCAATTGCAGCTT
>QKFE01000164.1 GCA_003252225.1 Kiritimatiellales bacterium
TTGAATATATGGAGAGCGAAAAGGGCGTCGAGCGCGAGGTGATTATCCGGGCGATTGAGTCGGCTTTGCAGAGCGTTGCCGAGAAGAGCGGATTTGATGACGATGATGTGCGGATCGAAATTGACCGGAGAACCTTTGAGCGGAAGGCGTATCGCCGCCTTTCGGATGGCTCCGAGATTGAGACCCAGCCGCCGCGCCTTGGCCGTATTGCTGCGCAGACCGCGAAACAGGTCATTATGCAGAAGATCCGCAATGCGGAAAAGAACCTCATTTTTGATGAATATAAAGACCGCATCGGCGAGATTGTCACCGGTACGGTTACCCGTTTTGACCGCAGTGATGTCGTGATTGAGCTGGAACACGGCGAAGCGGTGATGCCTTCGAAAGAGCGCGTTCCGACGGAAGAGTATGAAGTGGGCGAACGTATCCGCGCTTTAATCCTGAATGTCCGCGAACGTGAGCGCGGGCCGGAAATTGTGCTTTCGCGTAACCACCCTGATTTTGTCCGCCGTCTGTTTGAGCTGGAGGTTTCCGAGATTACTGACGGGACGATGGATATTAAAGGCATCGCCCGTGAGGCGGGATACCGCAGTAAAGTAGCGGTGATTTCGCACGATGAACGCGTTGATCCGGTGGGCGCCTGCGTGGGTATGCGCGGCATGCGGGTGAAAAACATTGTCCGCGAGCTTTCCGGCGAAAAGATCGATATTGTCCGCTGGAGCGACGATATTCATACGCTGATTGCCAATGCGCTGGCGCCGGCCCGCCTGAAAAGCGTGGAGGCGGATGAAGAAACCCGTACGGTGATGGTGACGGTTGAGCCGGATCAGCTTTCGCTTGCAATCGGTAAGCGCGGACAGAATGCCCGGTTGACTTCCAAACTGACGGGCTGGCGCGTGGATATTCAGAAGGACGAAGAAAGCATGGACTTCGAAGAGCGCGTCGCGGTTGCGGTGACGAAGCTCGCCGCGATTGATGGCATTGGCGAAGCGTTTGCCGAGAAGCTGGTCTTCTCCGGCTTCCTGACGCTTGAAGGAATTTTGGCCGCTGAAATGGCCGACCTTGCCTCGATTGAAGATATTTCCCCCGAACAGGCCAGGGCGATTTGGTATGCAGCTGAAGCGGCCTACACGAAAGAGCACGGTGAGATTACAGAATGATGACGGTTCAAGATACAGCCAAAGACGTCGGCGTCTCGACAGAGGAGCTGATGGAGATTTTACAGGACATCGATATTTCGGTCGACGGCCCTGAATCCCAATTGACGAAAGACCAGATTGCACAGGTTTGTGACGAACTGGGATACGCTTCCATTCAAGAAGCGCGCGAAGATAATACGGCTCCGGCAAAAGCGGAAGCGTCGGCGGAAAAAGCCGAACCGAAAGCCGCTAAAAAAGCAGCGCCCGCTGCGGCGGAAAAACCGGCGGCAGAAAAACCGGCGCCGGTAGCCTCGGAAGATGAACTGACTTTCGATCCGATGCTGATCGAACTGAAAAAGCCGAAGATTGTGGTGAAGGATTTTGCGGAACGGATGGGCATGAAACCGAATATGGTGATTGCCGAGCTGATGAAGATGAATGTCTTCGCTTCGATCAATGCGGAGATCGACCTGAAAGTGGCGAAGGAGATCGGCGCGAAACACGGCTTTACGGTCCGTAAGGAAGAAAAGAAGAAAGCACCGGAACAACCGCCGAAACAGAAAAAGGTTGTTGAGAAGAAAAGGGCGGAAGTCGAAGATACCCCTGATGCCCTGCTTCCGCGTCCGCCGGTTGTTACGTTTATGGGCCATGTTGACCACGGGAAAACGTCACTGCTCGATAAAGTCCGCAACACGAAAGTGGTCGAGGGCGAATCGGGCGGTATTACCCAGCACATCGGGGCGTATACGGTTGAGCTGAACGACCACAAAATCACCTTTCTCGACACGCCGGGCCACGCGGCCTTTACAGCGATGCGTGCGCGCGGCGCAAACCTGACGGATATTGCGGTGCTGGTTGTTGCGGCCGATGACGGCGTAATGCCGCAGACGATCGAAGCTATCAAGCATGCGAAGGCGGCCGGCGTTACCATTATCATCGCGATGAATAAAATGGATCTGCGCTCCGCAAACCCTGACCGGCTCAAACAGCAGCTGCAGGAACACGACATCATGGTTGAAGACTGGGGCGGCAGTATCGGCTGCGTTCCGGTCAGCGCGATGACCGGCGAAGGAATCGACTCGCTGCTTGAGCGCATTCTGCTCGAGGCTGAAATCATGGAGCTGAAAGCCAACCCGAATAAACCTTCAAACGGATTTGTGGTTGAAGCGCAGATGGAACCCGGAATGGGGCCGACGGCCAGTGTGCTGGTTAAAGAAGGAACGCTGAAAGTCGGCGACAGTGTAATCTGCGGGAAGTACTGGGGCCGTATCAAAGCGCTGATTTCGGATCAGGGCAAAAAAGTCCGCTCTGCCGGGCCGTCAACTGCCGTAAAAATTCTGGGCCTGACCAATGTGCCGGGCGCCGGTGACGAATTCCAGACGATGACCAATGATAAAGAGGCCAAAACCATTTCCGAAGAGCTGCAGGCGGAAGAACGCAAACAGCAGCTGCAGGGCGGTGCGGCAGCGCCGAAGAAAATGTCGCTGGATGATCTGTTCGGCAATACCGGCGGGGGTGAAAAGAAAGAGCTCAAGGTTATTATCAAGGCTGACGTGCAGGGATCCGTTGAAGCCATTCAGCATTCACTTTCCGGGATTAAAAGCGACAAGGTTGAAATCAATATCATTTCAAACGATGTCGGCAATATCACCGTGAACGACGTCATGCTGGCCAGCGCTTCGGATGCGATCATTCTCGGTTTCCACACCGGAAATGAAAGCGGAACGAATGCCGCGGCAAAACGCGAAGGGGTTGAAATCCGCCTGTACAGCATCATCTATGAATTGATTGAAGATGTGGAAAGCGCGATGAAAGGTCTGCTTGAACCGGAGCTGCGTGAACAGGTGATCGGTGAAGCCGAAATCCGCGAGGTGTTTGAACTCAGCCGCAAGAGCAAGATCGCCGGCTGTATGGTGATGAGCGGACGTGTTACTGCAAAAGCAAGTATCCGTATTAAACGCGGTCGCGATATTCTGTTCGATGGTCTCATCGGTTCACTCAAACGTTTCCAGAACGATGCCGCCGAAGTCCGTCAGGGACAGGAGTGCGGCATACGTCCGGACAACTTCACGAACTTTGATGCCGGTGATACGATCGAAGCATACATCGTTGAAAAGATCACACAGGATCTATAAGCGCATCGCGTTTCAAAGCGTTGTTAAACCGTCCGCAAAAGCGGACGGTTTTTTTATGTCGGCGTGTAAAAATTAGCTCCTTAACGCGAACGAAATTTCATCGTTGCAACTTCAGTTTTAATACGCGTTTTTATAATCCAAACAGGTTGCATAAAAATCGCTTTGTGCTTATAAATGTTTTTCAGAAGGGCGAGCGATGATAGCTCTTAGCATGAATGCAAAGACGGTTAGGTAATGAAGATGCATCAATGCTCGCTTCGTCAGGAGTAAAAAACTAGGAGGCAACATGGCAGCGAAAAAGAAAGCAGCAAAGAAGAAAGCAGTAAAGAAAGCACCAGCCAAGAAGGCTGCAAAGAAAGCACCGGCGAAGAAAGCCGCGAAGAAAGCACCAGCTAAAAAGGCACCTGCAAAGAAGGCTGCTAAGAAAGCACCCGCCAAAAAGAAAGCTGCCAAAAAGGCACCTGCTAAGAAAAAGGCCGTGAAGAAAGCTCCGGCGAAAAAAGCAGCAAAAAAAGCTCCGGCTAAAAAAGCCGCGAAGAAAGCCCCGGCAAAGAAAAAAGCAGCGAAAAAGAAATAGGCTGCGTTTCATATAAAGTCGAAAACGCCCTGCATGTGCGGGGCGTTTTTTGTTGTTCGCGCTCGCCCTTTGTGTCTATCTTCTGCGCAACTTAGGGAAAGGGGACGCTGATTATGCGATGTCCTAAATGTGAAGGCAGGGAAAACCGGGTAATTGACAGCCGTGAAGTCCGCAGTGGAG
>QKFE01000295.1 GCA_003252225.1 Kiritimatiellales bacterium
ACTATATCTGGTATCTGCTCGCCCAGGCATCGGTTGACGACCAAAAATCACTCGGCCCTGCAACCGTCGAAAAACTGACCCAACTGGGCGAATCCGCAATACCGACCCTTTTGGAAGCCTGCGCCCATCCGGTCGAAGAATTCCGGGAACACGCGATTTTAACCCTCGAAAACTTCGGTGAAAAAAGCCTCCAACCGGCGATGGCGGCGGTAAAAACAGAGGCGGCGAAAAGCTGGTTTGAAAACCGGGCGGAATGGGTCGGAGCCCCCGGCTGGCAGATTGACCTGTGGGCTGCAACCGCCGCGCTCAACCCGAATTTTGAATTCGATGGAACCGTTGCTGCGAATCTCCGGGAAAAAGGCCGTACTGCATTTAAAACCATCACCAGCCCGAAATTTGAAACCAGTCGTGCCTATATCCCGCTGCTGATTGAACTGCTGGGCGACGATACCGCCCCGCCGCCGGAAGAACCGGATGTTGATGAAGACGGTATTCCGGTGGTAAAGAAAAAGGTCGATCGTTTCCGCGGCGAAGCCAACCAGCAGATCGTGAAAGATAAGCTGATTGCCGGAGGCCGACGCGCGCTGTTTCCGCTCATCGTTGCGGTCAGCACAACCAACGAATTGATATCCGGAAACTGCGCGGACATTCTGGGTGAAATCGGCGACAAGCGCGCGGTTGGCCCGGTATTGAAGGTTCTTTCTGCAAAACTGGACGCCGGGGAACAGCTGACCAACGACCCGTTTTATGATGCCGCCCAGAAATTTGATACACCGGAAACTGAGCCGCTGGTCATCAAAGTGCGCCCGAACGCCAACCGCGCCATGCACGTTTTTGAACGCCAATACCGCGACATTAAGGCCGTCAGCGCCGAAAGCGACGATACCGGTGAAGATTACACCGCACCGATCAGTTACCGCGTCGGCTACATTAAAGACGGCCGGGTCGGCGAACTCGAAATCACCTTCAAAAAAGATCAAACCGGTGAATGGGTTCCCAGCCCCGCCCTGCCCTACCGGCTGTAATCCGCAACCCAGCAACGTAGACGCGACGCCCCCGTCGCGTCTACGTTCAAAGGTTTTTATTGCCTCCGGCTTGCTCTTTTCAGCGGCGACCGCTAAAACCCAGCCCTCAAAATTTTCGGAGAAAAACCATGGCCGGTGAATATGTCTATACCCTTGAAAACCTGACGAAACAGCAGGGCGCAAAAACCATTCTTGAAGATGTCAACCTCTCTTTCTTTTTCGGCGCGCGCATCGGCGTGATCGGCGGGAATGGATCGGGTAAATCCAGCCTGCTCAAAATTATGGCCGGAATTGACGATGAATTTATGGGCCAGTGCATCATCGCCAAAAACACCAAGATCGGTTACCTCGAACAGGAGCCGCAGCTCTCCGCCGGCAAAACCGTACAGGAGTGTGTGATGGAAGGCGTCGCGGCCCAGCAGGCCAAACTCGACCGCTATGACGAAATCTGGGAACTGCTCAGCGGCGATATCTCCGACGAAGAGGCCGACAAGCTGAATAATGAGGTGGCCAAACTACAGGACTATATCGACGCCAACGGGCTCTGGGAACTCGACCGGCAGGTTGAAATGGCGATGGACGCCCTGCGGCTGCCGGAACCGGATCAGTGCATCGACGTCCTTTCCGGCGGTGAAAAACGCCGTGTCGCCCTCTGTCGGCTACTACTGCAAAATCCCGATGTGCTGCTGCTCGACGAACCCACCAACCACCTCGACGCCGAATCGGTCGCCTGGCTTGAAGAACACCTCAAACGCTTCACCGGCACTCTGATCGTCGTGACCCACGACCGCTATTTCCTTTCGAACGTAACCGAGTGGATTCTGGAGCTCGATGCCGGCCGGACATTCCCCTATAAAGGCAACTATGAAGCCTGGCTCGAACAGAAACAGCTGATCGCCGAGCAGACCCAGAAACTGAACGCTTCACGTAAAAAACTGCTTAAACAGGAACTCGAATGGGTGCGGATGAATGCCGCCGGACGGCAGACCAAAAGCAAAGCCCGTCTCAAGCGCTATGAAGAGCTGGCCAATCAGGAATTCGACACCTCCGAGGATAATCTTTCCATCCAGATTCCGGTCGGCAGACGGCTCGGCCAGAAAGTGGTCCGCGCGCGCGATGTCGCCAAAGCCTTCGGCGACCGGCTGCTGTTCGACGGCGTGAACTTTGATCTTCCGCCCGGCGGAATCGTCGGGATTATCGGCGGGAACGGCGCCGGTAAAACCACCCTGTTCAAAATGATCATCGGCAAAGAGCCCGTTACCGCCGGGTCACTGGAACTCGGCGAAAGCGTTGATATTTCCTACGTTGACCAGCTGCGCGATGACCTCGATCCCAACAAAACCATCTGGGAGGAGATTTCCGGCGGTGAAGAGACGATCGAAGTCGGCGGCCGCGAAATGAACTCGCGCGCCTACTGCGCACGCTTCAATTTTAAAGGCGCCGAACAGCAGAAAAAGGTCGGTATTCTTTCCGGCGGTGAGCGCAACCGGGTGCATCTGGCCAAACTGCTGCGCGGCGGCGGAAACCTGCTGATGCTCGACGAACCGACCAACGACCTCGACGTCGCCACCCTGCGTTCGCTGGAAGAGGGCTTAATGAACTTCGGCGGCTGCGCCGTGGTAATCAGCCACGACCGCTGGTTCCTCGACCGCGTTGCCACTCATATTCTCGCGTTTGAAGGCGATGAAGTGATCTGGCACGAAGGCAACTATGAATCCTTCAAGGAATATATGCGCAAGCAGAAGGGCGACAGCTGGAGCCCGCACCGCGTGCGCTATCGCCCGCTGAAAAACGGGTAAAACCGGCCACCCTATTCAGCCAGAAGCTTCAGCTTCAGCGCGTCGATTTTGTAGGTTGCGGCTTTGCCCTCTTCGGTTAAAACATAAACCGAATAGCCGTTATCTTCGGAAAGCTGCCACGTGCCGGCGAGCGCCTTTTTCAGATCTTCGCCGGATTTAAAAAGCAGAAGCAGCTTGTAGTCGCGGATGCTCAGATCATCCCCGATATCCAGCTTCGCGGCTTTTACATAAACGGTTCTTCCGGTGGCGGAATTTTTAACGATCCCGATTCCGCCTTCGCCGCCCATCAGCGGCACTTTTGCGGAAGAGCTTTTGAGCACCATATAACCCGGGGCTCCGTTCAGCTTACCCTGCAACCCGGCGTTCTCTGCGATCAGCCGCGTAACGGCAACACCGGCCATATGCTCCAGTTCGCCCTTTTTCGCCTCGCTGACGCCGAAATTCATGCTCGAACAGCCCGACAAAACAACAACCATAATTAGTGCAAACAGACGCTTCATTCCAATCTCCCGTAAATAATCCGTAAACCATGCCAGACCGCGCCATCCGTTTCCATTTGTTTATTGACAATAACCGCGGCAGAAAACGTACATTGTGCTGAAAATAACGGTATTGGATTCTATGGCTTTTCTAAACTTCCTCAATCTCCGGCAGACGCCGCAATACGCGCCGCCGGTCACCTTCAAAACCAAAGTCGGGCAGTTCTGGGCGTGGTTCAGTTCGCAGGCCGATCTGCTGGATAAAACCTTTTCGGAAAAGAACCCCGGGAAACTCGATATACCAGGACTGGTGAACCCGAAAATGACCGAGCTGATTGACGGCGTCGCCTGGTGTTTCGGAGCCGCGATGGATTCGGACGGACACCATCTGGCCTTTTCCCCTGAGGGCGATAAAACCACGCTGCTGCTCACACAGTACTGCGTGGAACATGCGCCGAAAATCAAGCGGTGGGAGTTTTATCCCGCCAAACCCGGATACACGAACGAAAACCTCGCCATCAACATGTTCAATGAAACCTTCCAATTCAGGGATATTCAGGTTTCGCTGATTCCGAGCGATAAAAAGGGCGTTCCGGACATCACGCTTCACCACCCGGATTTTCATAAGCTCAACGCCGATCAGAAAACCCGGCTGTGTTTCATCGTACTCGACGAAGTTTT
>QKFE01000341.1 GCA_003252225.1 Kiritimatiellales bacterium
TCAAGTGGAGGCAAACTCACAAAATGGATCTGTCCAACGGCCGTTGGCACCGACTCCATACAACAAACGATGATACACATTGGAAAAAGATGGTCAGTGACGGAGAATCGCTTCTGCATGAGAAAAAACCAAAAGAAGCTATCGGAAAATATTTGGACCCTGTGATTGATCACTTCAATTCACTCAACAGCACTAACTCATCGCAAATATACTGCGCAAGAGACAGCAAAGAAACTTTGGTCTATCTGATGCAAGCTGCCGTTATGCATGAGAAAAAAGCGGGCAAAGAAGTTCCTGAAATATGGGGGAATCAATTCGCCGACAAAAAAGACAGCGCCGAAGTATTGCCCCAGTTTTGGGCGGAGGCTTTCTACTTAAAGGGTTATGCGTTAGTTGAATTGGGTCATATAAATCAGGCAAAAGAGACGTTGAAAAAGGCCGTCGGCTTATCCCCGATGAACTTCAGTTATTTGGCTGAACTTGGACATATTTTCCAGATGGAGAAAAATTGGGATATGGCCTTACAAGCATTTGAGGCCGCCGAAGAAGCAACTATATATTCACACCCTGATAACAAGAATGAAAACCTTGCGCGTGCGTGGCGAGGTATAGGATACGTATATATCGAGCAGGGAAAATTACAGGATGCAAAGGATAAGTATAAGCAGTGCCTCAAGCTCAATCCAAACGATCAAAGTGCTTTAGCAGAGCTGAAATACATAGAAGGATTGCAGGCTAAATAGGTTTCCACCCGGAGTATAGACTTTGCCGGCAAAACGCTCGTTGAGCCAGACAAAGTTTGTGTATCGGGAACGGCTCACTCCGAACATTAAAGACACTTATGATAAACAAAGACAATGCACTCAACCATTTGATGGATCTGCTGGCCGTTGAAGGCCCGACAGGAAAAGAGACGAAAGTCGCGGAAGCGATTTCGAACAAGCTGATTGCCGCGGGCTGTAAAAAGGCGTGGATCAAAACAGACGATGCGCATAAGCGGCTGGGCGAAGGGTATGAGATCGGAAATCTGATTGTAAAACTTCCGGGCACGGTTAAGGCGCCGCGCATCATGTTTTCCGCCCATATGGATACGGTTCCGCTCTGCAAAGGCGCGGTTCCGGTGATAAAGGGGAACCGTATTGTTTCAAAGGGGAATACCGGTCTCGGCGGCGATGACCGGTCGGGCTGTGCGGCGATTGTTTCGATGGTTGAGACGGTTTTGGAAAACGGAATCCCCCACCCGCCGATGACGCTGCTGTTCCCGATCGGCGAGGAAAACGGACTGCACGGTTCGCGGATGGTTCGTTTTGAGGATTTAGGGAAACCGGCGATGGGGTTTAATCTCGACGGGCAGGAGCCGAATGAAATTGTGATCGGGGCGATGAGCGCGGTACGCTGGCAGGCGGAAATCAGCGGTATTTCCACTCATGCCGGGCTTGAACCGCACAAAGGGATTTCCGCCGGTCTGATCGGTTCCAAAGCGATGGCGATGATTGCTGAAAAGGGCTATTTCGGAAAAATCGTGAAGGGCAGCCGGAGGGGTACTTCAAATCTCGGGTCGGTCAACGGCGGCGAAGCGAGTAATCAGGTGATGGACCGGTGCGTGATGACCGGCGAATGCCGCAGCCACAGTCCGGCCTTTCTGAAACAGATTGTGGCGGCCTATAAAACCTGTTTTGAAACGGCGGCAAAAAGCGTGACGAACGACGCCGGGAAATGCGGCAAAGTGCAGTTTACGACCCTCTCGGATTACAACGCCTTCCGTTTAAAAAAGAACGAACCCTGCGTGAAGATTGCCAGCCGGGCCGTGGAAGCGGTCGGTTTAAAACCCAACCCGCTGATTATGGACGCCGGACTCGATGCCAATAACTTCAATGAAAAAGGGCTTCCGACGGTTACCCTCGGTTCCGGCTCGCACAAATTCCACCAGATTGAGGAATATGTCGATATCAAGGAATACCTTACGGCCTGCGAAGTATTGCTTGCGATCACGGAACATTCCTGCCCCAATCTCTAAATGGAACTTTTTGATTTAACGGCTACTGAAATCCTGATGCGCCTGCTGCTTGGTCTGGTGATCGGCTTCTGCATCGGACTGACCGGGGTCGGCGGCGGGATACTGGCCTTCCCCGTCATCACGGTACTGCTGAAAATCGACCCCATCATCGCGGTTGGAACCACTACGCTTTATGCCTTTCTCACCAACATTTCAGCCACATTTCAGCATCTGCGTCTCCGCTCGATCGACTGGAAAATTTCCGCAGGCTATTTGGCCGGTGCTGTTCCGGCAGCGGCTCTTTCTGCGTTGTGGGTCAGCAACCAAACATTAAATCCGGAATTTCAGCACCGCCTCCGCTTTTTCATCGGCTGTATCGTCATTTTTTCCATCGGGTTAATGTTGCTGACGATGCTTTCAAAGGGGTTGTCAAAGACCGGTTCCCCCCGCTTTTCACCGGCCGGCTTTATCCGGGCAACGCGCGGCCTTCGGCCTATATTGAGCGTGTTTATCGGCTCTATTTGCGGCGGACTGATCGGCGCCACGTCAATCGGGGCGGGCGTATTAATCGTTCCGACCTTGCTGGTATTTTTCGGACTGTCCGCCCGGCGCACCGTGGGCAGCACCATTTTTATCGCCTTCATTCTGGCATCCGTCACCGCAGCCATTTATGGCTTCAGAGGGGCGCAGGATCTCCAAACCGCCGCCATTATGGCCGTGGGTTCCGTGGGGGGAACCTATTTGGGAAGCAGACTTTCAAACCGGCTTCCCAACACCCTGCTGCAAACCTTGATGATTGCTTTAGTGCTCGCTTCAGCCACGTTGCTGTTTCTCGGCCATAGGCGCTAAGTTTGCTTTACCCGCGCCGCCCCGGCGAATACCCTGCGTTCATGAATTCACAGATCAATATGCCGATATTGGATGCGGCAGTTAACACCGTTCGGAACGAATGGAAAACAGCCCGCCCGAAATGCGGGGTTGTTTTAGGCTCCGGCTGGGGGGAAGCCGTTGCCGATTTCGAAGGCGACGTCATCGATTATGCCGAAATCCCCGGCTTCGGATTAACGGGGGTTTCCGGCCACGCCGGCAAACTGATGCGAACATCGGCCGGCGGAATGGAGCTCTTTATTTTTCAGGGCCGGCGGCACTGGTACGAAGGCGAAGGCTGGACGCCGGTTATTCTCCCCGCCTATCTTTTAAAGGCATTCTGCGCGGAAACCGTTTTACTGACCAATGCCTCCGGCGGAATCCGCCCCGATTTAAAACCGGGCACACTGATGGTGATCAGCGATCACATCAATATGCTCGGATCGAACCCGCTGATCGGGCCGCACAACCCCAAACTGGGCACCCGCTTCCCCGACCAGTCCGAAGTTTACAACAAGCCGCTGCGCGAAAAACTGCTTTCCGCCGGTGCGGATACCGCCGGAATTTATATCGCCACCACCGGCCCCACCTTTGAAACACCCGCCGAAATCAACCAGTTCAAAAAAATGGGAGCCGACGCCGTCGGCATGTCAACCGTACCGGAGGCGATTATCGCCAACGCGCTCGGAATGAAAGTCGCCGGACTCTCCTGCGTCTGCAACTGGGCCGCCGGAATCAGCCCCGTTCCGCTCACCCACGAAGACGTCAACCGCGCCGCCGCCGAAGCCATGCCGCGGATGAAACAAACCATCGCCAATTTCCTCACGGATCTCTCAAAGGAATTTTGATGGAACCAGAACAACTTATCCAAATAGCACGGGAAACAATAGGGCATGCGCATGCGCCGTATTCCAATTATAAAGTGGGCGCGGCGCTGCTGTGCGCGGATGGAACGGTGTTTACCGGCTGCAATGTTGAAAACGCTTCGTACGGGCTGACGAACTGCGCGGAACGGACGGCGGTGTTTTCGGCGGTTGCGGCGGGGAAAACTGAATTCACCGCGATCGCGGTTGCGGCATCGAAAGAACCGGCGCCTTTTCCGTGCGGAGCCTGTCGGCAGGTGCTGGCGGAATTCTGTCCGCCCGGTTTTCCGGTTTATATTTCAAATGGCGGTTCGTTTGAACGCGTTACATTGGGCGGGCTTTTGCCGAATCGGTTTGATTTGCGGGATAAGCGGGAATAGCGGCGCGTTTGCCCTGCGTTCCCCCTCCCCGCGCCCCACCCCCTCAGCCGGAAACCCGCGGAAAAACGGGCGGATTTTTTCATTAGATAAGGGTTGCGCGGGGTGCGATGGACGTGTAGGTTCCTCGCCTGATTTTTTACGAAACGAATTGGAAGAGGTTTGTCATGAGAATTAGAAGAGCAATGCGCAAAAAGCCGCTCCGCCGCCCGGTCAAAAAACCGCGCCTGAAACGCTACCGTGTCGCACAGCAGAAAAAGCGTCTTGTCGGTGCAGGCTATACGGAAGAGCAGCTGAAGCATATGAACACCAAGGATATTCGCGCTGCGATCCGCGAAACCGGCGCATAAAACAGTCTATTTTGACGTTTGAAAAAACGCTCCGCCGGAGCGTTTTTTCTTTGTTTGGGCAGTGGAGAAATACCATGCGAAACATTGTTTTAGTCGGGTTTATGGGAACCGGAAAAACGACGGTCGGCCGGCTGATTGCCGAAAAGACCGGGATGCCGCTGCTGGATATGGATTCCATTATTGTTGAGCGGGCCGGTAAACCGATCACGCAGATTTTTGCCGATGAAGGCGAAGCGTATTTCCGCAAACTGGAACGCGAGCTGGTGCAGGAACTGGCCGCGACGGAGGGGAATATTATTTCCACCGGCGGCGGAATTGTGCTGAATCCGGATAATATCGCCGATTTTGAAAAAACCGGTTTGGTGGTCTGTCTGCTGGCCGATGCGGAGACGGTGCTCGACCGCGTACGGCACGATACGACCCGTCCGCTGCTGGCTGGCGATAAAGAGGCAAAAATCGTTGAACTGCTCGAATCGCGGAAAGCCCTTTACGAATCCATTGCCCATAAAATCGACGTTTCCGGCCGCCCTTCTCCGGTGCCCACCGCACAGGAAATTATCGATCTTTATGCGCCAAACAATCCTTGAATTCGACCGGCAAAAAGCCAAAATGCGCCACTTATTTTATTGAGCATTCCAGGGAGCTGAAAAACCAATGAGCGAAAAAAAAGAGAACGATTTTCTGAGCGGACACGAAGACCTGCTCAATATTATCAAAAAAGTCCCCACTGAAAAAAAACCGGAAAACGAAGCGGCCGAAACTCCGGCAGAAAAACCGGCTGAAACCGAACCGGCGGCCGTTGAGGTAAAAAAACCGGAACCAGCGGAAAAAGCGGCCAAACCGGCGACCAGCGCTTATGACGACCACCTCTCTATTTTAAGCAAGCTCCCGGAAATCAAAAGACCGGCAGTCAAGGCGGAAACCCCACCGGAAGAGAAACCGGTGACCAAATCAGAACCCCCGGCGGAAGAAAAACCGAAACCGGCACCCAAACAACCGCCGAAAAAGAAAAAGCCGCAGAGCCAAAAACAGAAAAAGAAAGGCCAGGCACAGATCCAGCGCGAACAGAAAAATCAGGCCCAGCAGCAGAAGGCGCAGGAAAGAAAGCAGTCCGTCCAGCCGAAAACAGAAACTGAACAGGCCCCGAAAGAAACCGCTCCTGCGGAGCAGCCGAAAAAGAAGCCGGTCGGCCACCACACCCAACGCAATCAGGAAGAACAGAAACGGCACGAAGAAACCCTGAAACAGCACGATCTCGAACAGCTGGAAGTTCAGGAAGTTCTCAACGTTTTCAAAAAATACTTCAAACCGACCGCCATCGTCGTCATCGCAGTCTGCGCGATGTTCCTTGGTTACCGTTATATCCAAAACGCAAAGGTGAACAAACAGGCCGAAGCCTCTGCCGCGCTGGACAGCGCCAAAACGGCGGATGACTACCAAACGGTGGTTCAAAAATATGGCTCAACACCTTCCGGGCCGATGGCCATGATGAGCATGGCGCGCGAAAAATTTAATTCCGGCGACTATGCCGGCGCAGATTCAATCTATGCCGATTTCCAGAAAAAATACGGGGAGCACGAAATGGCTGTACAGGCCCGGTTCAACCAGATCACCTGCAAGGAGCAGTTGAGCGGTTCGGAAGCAGCAGCGGGTCTTTACGGTGAATTCGCAAAGAACAACATGTCCTCCCACCTCGCTCCGCAGGCAATGATTTCGCAGGCACGCTGCCTTGAAAGTCTGTCAAAACCGGCAGAGGCCAAACAGGTTTACGAAGACCTCATCGTCACCTTCCCGGACAGCAGCTGGGTACAGGTTGCCGAAGCGAAACTTCAGCTGCTCGGCAAAAAGGTGAAATAACCCGAAACACCTTTCGCGAAAAAAGCCCCGTTAAACAGCGGGGCTTTTTTGTCGGCAAAAGCGACGAGGGCACCGAACCCTTACACGTCCAAATCATCTTCCAGAAGCAGACTGCGCGCGCTGATGTACGGCCCCGGAAACATGTCGATAAATTCGTCCGGATTTTCGTCGTAGAGTTCGCTCATCGATTGATAGGCGGCGCGACCGTAACGAAGGATGGAGCCGAGATCGTTCGTTCCGGCATCCTGCATCACAAAGCATAATTCATCTTTTGTTGAATCCTGCACGTTCAGCAGCAGGCGGTATTTTCGGGGATCCACCTTTTCCATGTTGCGGGAGTAAATGCTGTATTTCACATATTCCACCACCCGCTGATTCAATCCGGCTTCGATCAGGTAAATCAGCTCAACCAGTTCAACGCGCGAAAGCACCAGACGAACCTGCGGGAGTTCGATATCCTCCGGCACCATTTCATTCATCTCCTCAAGCGAGCGGTCAAACTCTTCGAGAATCGCTTCGCGCGACGACTGCTCATTTTCCGGAATCCAGTGGATAAGAATATTATTCTTCGGATCGTTGTAAAGCATCGGCAGGTCAACGCGGAAATCGGCGTTGCAATCCGCACAATGAACCCGGTTCAGCTGGTTGTGCATCAGCGCATTTTTCAGCTCCGGCTCCGTTTCCACATTGATTGCGTCATACAGCCGCACATCCTGCTGCGTTCCGCAACTCGGACAAGTTATATTGATGGTTCTGCTAATACTCATTTTTCTAATTCTTGATTCGTGATTCGTGATTCGTGATTCGTGAAAACTACCGATCGTTTTATCATCCTGTCAAAATCCATTCCGCAGGCGATCATCATTTAAAATGGCGTGGTACTGGTGTTCAATGTCGGCGATTTCGCGCTGCCAGAACAGTTCACTGCCCCAATCCGGAAAGTTGGTCTGGAATTTAAAATCGTCGACCTGCGTGGAGCACCACGAAAGGAAATAGATGATCCGCATCGCGCGCAGAATCTCGACCAAACGCAGCTGCCGATCATCAAATTCGAGGAACTGTTCGTAGCCGTCGAGAATCAGGTTGATTTCGCGCCGCGTCCGGTTGGCGTGATCGGGTAAAAGCAGCCAGATATCCTGCACGGCGGGGCCCATGACCATATCGTCAAAATCGATCACCATCAGCCCTTCGCCGGGCCGTTCGAGAATATTGCCCCGATGGCAGTCGCCGTGAATCCGCTGCAGTTCAATGCCGTCAAATTCACGCAGCGCGATTTCAACAATCCGGTGTGTAACCTCTTTAAACCGGGCGGACTGGTGCGGGGACATAAATCCGCCTTCGAGCAGCAGTTTAATTTCGGGAAGGGTTGTGGTTTCGGGGTGCATTTTGAGCCGATGTTCGGCATCGCGCTCCAATCCGGCGGAATGAATACGGCCCACCAAGCTGCCCAAACGTCGCCAGCCTTCGTCATCGCACAGCGCCATTTCGCGGCCCGACTTTTTCGGGAAGACGGAATAGAGGATTCCGTCAACATTTTCGATGGTCGATCCGTTGGCCAGTTTCAGCGGCGCAACAACCGGTATTTCTTCCGCGGCACAATCGAGCACAAATTCGTGTTCGTCCTGCAGGGCCTCTTTTTTCCAGCGGCCCGGGCGGTAAAATTTAGCGATGATCCGCTCTCCGGAAACAGTTTCGAGTTCGTAAACCCGGTTGATGTAACTCGGCAGCGGCGAAGTCAAACCGGTCAGCCGCAAATCCAGCGCCGATTCCACCGCATCGAGAATACAGTCGGGCGTTAAATTATCGAAACCGGCGCTCATGACTAAATTTTTGACCACGGAAAACACAGAATACACGAAACATGCTTCTTCCGATTTCCTTTCCGTGCTTTCGGTGTATTCAGTAGTTCTCTCATTTATACTTCCAGTGCCCGAAACAGGTGTTCCGCGTCTTCAAACGAATCAACGATTATATCGGGATTTTCGGCTTCGAGCGTCGCGCGGTCAAACTGCCCGTTGCAAACAGCGACCGAAGTCATTCCGTTTACCCGCGCCGCTTCAATATCGGACGGGGTGTCGCCGAGCAGAAATGCTCCGGTCGGATTACCCGCCCTTTCGAGCGCGAGCTCCGCCATTCTGTTCCGGTCGCCGTCGTCATCGCCGAATCCGCCGATATCGGTGAAATAGTGCCTGATACCGCCGTGTTTAAGCTTCAGAAAAGCGCATTCCCGAATATTGCCGGTAACCAGCGCCAGCTTCCAATGACGCGAAACCCGGACCAGAAAGGCTTCAACACCGGGAAAGACCGTCGGAGGAAATATCGCCATATTTTGATCGAGATACTCCGGAAGCAACTCAAAAAAACGCGCCGTTTTCAGCTCATTCAATTCCAGCCCGTTCTCTCGGACAAGCTGTTCGACGACCCGGATATCGGTCGCGCCGGCAAAGTTGATTCCGCTCATATCGACGGGTACGCCGTACGCTTTTTGAAATGCGTCACCGAACGCAATACGTCCGGAACCCTTTGCGTGCAACAGGGTTCCGTCAATATCGCAGAAAATATAACGCTCTTTTCCCATTTCCACCACTGAGACACCGAGGCCCTGAGTTTAAAATCCCTGTGTCCCGGAGCCTCTGCGGGAAAAAATTAATCGACGAGATCAATCAGCTCATTAATCGCATCCGCATCGGACATCGGTTTCTCCTCGCGCGGCGGCTTCGGTTCATTCTGCTGATTGTTATTATTGTCTCTCGATTTCTGCTGCCGACGGCGCGGCGGACGCGGGCCGCGGGAGCGGCCGGTGTTGTTCTCGCCGGCAACGGGACGATCCTCACCGTCCATTCCGTCATTGCCTGTATCGAAGGCTTTTCGGAAGGTACTCATCCGCATTTTTTTCACGCTGCTGCCGACCGCCTTTTCGACTCCGTCATTACCGGAAACCAGAATGGCGCCGCTGCCTTTGGATGCAGCAACTTTCGCCAGACATTTCGCGTGGTTTTCAGGTGAATCACTGTAAACCACCGTGATGTCTTCGAATTTTTTTCCGGCCGGAGCCTTATTGAGCGGCGCACCGGTCAGTACAGCCACCATTTCGAGTTTTTCACGTTGCGCAAAGCGCGCAAGACGGCGCAGTACCTGTAATTGACTGCGCGGGGGTACTTTGCCCTTCATGCCCATCGATTCGTTGAGGGCAAGGGCATCCACAACCAGCACCGATTTCGATGCGGGTTTGAACAGGTCGAATAAACCCATGATATGTTCCTTTGTGTTCTGTTTTCATTGTTTCCATGCACAAACACCGTCGTTTCAGCCGGGATCATCCGTATGTCGTCAATCCGGCGATGGCGGTGTGTTTGCCGTGCAGATAAGTGGAGAAACCTACAGGTCGCGTGCCAAAATCGCAAGTCCCGATTTTTTACAGGGAATTTGGCCACGGACTAACACGGAATAACACCGATTTAAAAAGAAACCTGCAATCCGTAAAAACCGGTGTAATTCCGTGGCAGCAACCCTTTACGCCGGTGTCAGCTTCAGCGCCCAGGCATGTTCACAGGGGCGGTTTTCCGGAAGCGTAACGTGCAGCCCATCGTAATCGCGGCTGAATTCGAGTTCGCCGGAAATACCGAGCATTTCGATTTTTTTGATTTCGAGCGGGCAGAAGCGGCGGTATTGGTAAAAGTTTTTAATGGTTACCACGCCCGATTCCGGCCAGCCCATAAATGTTGCATACAATATACCGCCGTTGGTTGTGAAACGGATATCTTCGGCTCCAAAATCCTGCCGGTGTTTTTCGGCGAACATGCCCTCTTCGACTTTGGTCGGGCCTTCGCCGTATATTTTCCACGGTTTTGATCCGTAAACGGCTTCGCCGTTCACGTTCAGCCAAGCGCCGAGTTCGCGCAATAAGTGCTGCTGTTCTTCGGGAATGGTGCCGTCTGCGCGCGGGCCGACATTAATCAGCAACGCCCCGTTTTTACTGACAATATCGATAAAGTCGTGAATCAGCGCGCCGGCCGTCCGGTATTCCATTCCTTCGACATAGCACCACGAATTGTACGCCAGCGAAGTATCGGTCTGCCAAAACGGGTAGCGGATTTCGGCCAGTTGGCCGCGTTCGACGTCGTAAATCCCTGCATAGGGAGGCATCGCTTCGTTTTTATAATTAATACCGCCCTCAATTCCCCACTCTGCACAGCGGTTGTAATAATAGGCCGCGAATTTGAGCAGTGCTTTGGCGTAGAAGGCTTCCTCGATCCACCAGTCAAAAAAGACCACTTCGGGTTTAAATTTATCGACCAGTTCGCACGTCCGAACCAGCCAGTCATCCAGCCAGGCCTGATCCGGCAGTTCGCCGACCCAGCCTTTTCCATCTTCGTGTTTAATTTTTAAGGCGGGGCCGTAAAACGCCCGGTTTTCCAGATTCTGCACATCGGAGGGGAATTCCATTCCGCCGTTGAAAAACCAGCAGTGTTCTTCGCGGTGGCTCGAAACGGCAAAGTGCATTCCGCGTTCGCGAACGGCTATTTCGAGTTCGCGGGTGGTATCCCGACAGGGCCCCATTTTGGCGGCGTTGTACGGATTAAACTCGGTGTCGTACATCGCAAACCCGTCGTGATGCTCAGCCACCGGCATTACAAAACAGGCGCCGGATTCTTTGAAAAGTTCGGCCCATTCGGCGGCGTCATATTTTTCCGCCTTGAACAGGGGAATAAAATCCTTGTATCCGAATTGATCGTGAGGCCCGTAGGTTTTGAGATGGTGCTCATAGCAACCGCCGGATTCCTTCTGATTTCTCAAATACATCTGCCGCGGATACCACTCATTCACATGGGCCGGAACGGCATAAACGCCCCAGTGGATGAAAATGCCGAGTTTGCCGTCGCGATACCACTGCGGCACCCGGTACTGCTCAAAATTATCCCAGTTTTGGTCGCTGTACGGACCGGCATCGATACAGGCCTGTATTTGCGCCAGCGCCTGCTGAATTTTCTGCTCCATTTCAATCTCCCTATCGCGTGCCGCCGGGCAGCAGCGCTTCATCCGGATGCACCGCATCGCGCCCGTTACACAGGGCGGTCGGCGGCAGCGGAACATCCCCGTCAGTCACCAACGGGTCGTGCGTCCGGTGCTGCCAAGCCGAAAGGCGCGCCTTCATTTCATCTGCAATGGGACGGTTCCCATCAACATGGAGCAGATTATTCATTTCATGGGGATCAAAAGCGAGATCATAAAGTGCTTCATCGACCGGTTTCCGGTCGGCCCATCCGGACGCCAGCCACTGATTTTTCGACAGGCCGGCATCGCAATTGGGCAGAACCGGCTTTTCGCGCGGATCGTAGCGCACAATGTATTTATAGCGGTCGGTGCGAACGGCGCGGATCGGCTCAAATGAAGCGTGATAATTGATTTCAAAAAAGAGCTCATCATTTACCCGCTCTTTTTCGCCGCGGATAATCGGCATTAAAGAGGTTCCCTGCAGCCAGTCCGGCGGTTCGATTTCCAGCAGATCGCACAGCGTCGGGAAAATATCGAGGTTGCTGACCATTGAATCGACCACTTTACCGCCGGAAAACCCGCCGGGGCCGCGCATGATCAGCATAATTCCGGTTCCCGAATCCTCCAGATTGCACTTCATCCGGGGGAATGCAATTCCGTGATCCGTCGTGCAGATTACCAGCGTATTTTCCGCCAGTCCGTTCTGTTCGAGCGCCGCGAAAACCTGCCCCATTTTATCGTCCAGCACCCGCGCGCTCTGTTTAAAACGGGCCATATCCTCCCGTGCTTCCGGCGTATCCGCAATCGGCGCAGGCGGCAGCAGATAACGGGCATCATCCAGCGGGTGTTCAGCCGGGAATTCGCGGTGAGTCTCCAGAAAACCGACACTGAGGAAAAAGGGTTGGTCGGGGGGATTTCTGAAAAACTCAGCCGCTTTTTTATGCGCCTCGGCCGGCTCATCGGTCAGCCCCGCGTCATACCCGATGAGCTGCCACGAAGCCAGCACCTGCTTCTGCTCAAAAATATGGTTGCCGTTGGCGATATGCTGAATTCCTGAAAGGGCGGTGAAATATCCCGCTTTTTTCAGCGAATGAATCAGATGCTTTGAATAGTCCATCGAAAACCCGCGATGCGCCAGCCCCAGCATTCCGTTATTGTGCGGAACCTGCCCCGTCAGCAGGCACGAACGGCTCGGCGAACAGGTCGGGCTCGGGGTAAACGCCTGACGGAAAAGCACCCCTTCTTCCGCCAGTTTCTGAATATTCGGCGTTTCAATGGCGTACCCGTACGGCTGAACATATCGCCCCGTATCGTGCGAATGGACATATAAAATATTCGGCCGCTTCATCGTGTGCATCCTATTTGCATCGTTCCCATCCCTTTTTCAGCAAATACTATGCCCCGACTATGCACCCGGCAAACCACTTTTCAAGACCCAAATTGCACGAAATTCACCCTGCTTTTGCGGACGCCGCAAAAAACCGCCACCAAAAAAATAAGGGGAAAAGGGCCCGGGAAAAACCAACCGGAAACAGCAAAACCGGAAGCGGATATTCCCCCGCGTATTAAAGCACCGTTCCGGACGGAATCACCGTGTTTTTTGGAATAACCATAATGCCGTCGCGAATCCAGTAGAGGTCGCTGACCTCGTCGGCGGGTTTGCCTTCGGGCGAAATAACGACGCCGTCACCGATCCGGACGTTTTTATCGACAATGGTTTTTTTAATGACGCAGTTTTTACCGATGCCGATCGGAACGCCGGACGGGTCTTCAACAATGCCGTGTTCGTAATAATCGGCCCCCATTAATATTGAGTCCTCCACCACCGAACCTTCGCCGACGATGGCGCGCAGGCCGATCACCGCGTGGTCGATGCGTTTTCCGGAAATGATGCACCCATCGGAAAGCAAACAGCGGCTCAAGTCGCACTGGTTGATTTTTGAGGGCGGCAGATAACGCATACGGGTGTAAATCGGGGTTTCCATTTCATAAAACGAGAAACTGGGCAGCGGGTCGGTCAGAGCCAGATTGGCCGCCCAAAAGGAGCGGATGGTTCCGATATCTTCCCAGTATTCGTCGAAAATATAGCTGAAAACGTTATGGGTTCCGATCGCTTCCGGGATAATGTGCTTGCCGAAATCGCTCTTCGTACTGTCCTGCAGCAGCTCCCGCAGCACATCCATATTGAAAATATAAATCCCCATGCTGGCCAGATACCGCTCCTCCTGATAAAGCGGCGCACGCAGCTCATCGAGCAGCGGCGAATCCCCCGGTTTTTCGGCAAAGCGGACAATCTGCCCGTTTCCATCCACCTGCATAATACCGAGCGCCCCGGCCTCGGAGCGGTTCACCGGTTTGGTACTGATGGTTAAATCGGCGCGCGTTTCGATATGCTTCCGGATCATGTCCGAAAGATCCATGCGATAGAGCTGGTCGCCCGAAAGAATCACAACGATATCCGGGTTGTCGTCCATAAAATGACGAACCGATTTGCGCACCGCATCCGCCGTACCCTGAAACCACCCCTCCGAATCCGGCGTCTGCTCCGCCGCCAGAATCCGCACATGCCCGCCGCTGAACTGGTCGAACCGGTAGGTCGCCGCAATATGCTGATGAAGCGAAACACTGTTAAACTGGGTTAAGAGGAAAATCTGCCGGATATCGCTGTTGATACAGTTGCTGATCGGAATATCCACCAACCGGTATTTCCCGGCAATCGGCACGGCCGGTTTCGCGCGCTCCCGTGTCAAAGGCTGCAGACGGCTGCCGGCGCCTCCCCCCAAAATCAACCCAACAATGTTCATGATGATCCCTTTCTGTCCGCCAGCTGCGCGGTACAGTTTGATCTTATGCACAGCCCCGGGCGGAGGGAAACAAAAGAAATGAAATAAATCGCTTGCCACCCCTCCCCTTGTTCTGTAGAAAGTCCGCTCCTTTCACGGGAAAGGCTTCAGCCCGCCCCCGGAAAAAGGAACGATTTTTGGTCCGGTAGCTCAGTCGGTAGAGCATTTGACTTTTAATCAAAGGGTCCCGGGTTCGAGTCCCGGCCGGATCACCATTTGGCCTCCGTTGGAAACAACGGAGGCCTTTTTGTTTCGAACGGATTTCAGTCCGGTTTCGCGCCGCAGCCAATTCATAAACCCGCCGACTGCGATTATTTACATTCTCATGACACTTCGTTCCTTTTTCCGGATACAGTGGGCAGCGTTAACTGAAAGGGAGTCATATGAAAAAAAGACTGATCATTGCGGGAATTTCACTGGCGACATGGGCCGGTTTTTCAGAAGACCTGCAGCAGCAGTTTGAAAAAGCCTATTTCCTCGAAACCGCAAAAGGGAATATGAAAGACGCGGCGACGATTTATCAGCACATCGCCGATCAGCAGGCTACGGAAGAAAACAAGGGGGTCATCAAAAAAAGTCTCATCCAATTATTGGAGATGGCCAATACCCGCCAAAACGAA